>CAZZGV010000087.1:0-7667 GCA_964654255.1 uncultured Legionella sp.
TTTCCCTAGTCACTTGAATATGATCCGTTAAAACATCTAGTTTTGATGCAAACGTTGCTTGCGGCCAATTTAATAGAGCGGCTAACATTTGTGGTGTTTGATTGTTATCGCCATCAATGGATTGCTTACCCATTAACACTAATTGAGCACCCTCATCATGGGTTACTTTTTTAAGTACTTTGGCAATATTAAGACTACAAAAAACGTCATCAGTGCGCACCAAAATGGCTCGATCAGCACCTAGCGCCATCGCTTGACGTAATGTTTCTTGGCAAGCATCACTGCCTACTGTTACCACGACTATTTCCGATGCTATATTTTTTTCACGTAACCGAACGGCTTCTTCAACAGCAATTTCATCAAAGGGATTCATCGACATCTTAACATGTTGTGTTTCCACACCTGTTTTATCTGCTTTTACTCGCACTTTGACATAAGGATCTATTACACGCTTCACTGCAACCAATATTTTCATAATCCCTCACTGGAGTATTTCAAACAGTCCGCATCTTGCCAGAGAAAACCGCTGCATTTCAAGCAAAGGCGTGAGTCATTTGCAAATATTCAGAAAAAGCAGCGCCTATTTCTGGATGATTTAAACCAAATTCAACAGTAGCCTGTAAATAACCTAATTTTGAGCCACAATCATAGCGCTTACCATGAAAATGGTAAGCGTAAACGTTTTCCTGTGCTAGTAAACGCCGTATACCATCGGTTAATTGGATCTCACCTCTTGCATCAGGAATCGTTTCTTTAAGAAAAGAAAATATAGCTGGTGTAAAAATATAACGACCTATAACAGCAAGATTAGATGGAGCCAAATCGTGGGTCGGCTTTTCAACTATAGATTGAATAATGGAGTAGTCTGAGCTTGTATCCGCGGGATTAACAATGCCATATTGATGAACTTTATCCCATGGTACCTCTTGAACAGCCACTATAGAGTTTTGCATATGGTTAAAGTGCTTTGTCATACCAGATAAACATAGCGCGCTAGTTTCATCAATCAAATCATCAGCCAACAATACGGCAAATGGCTCATCACCTACGACGTGCTCAGCACAGAGAACTGCGTGCCCCAAACCTAATGGTTGGGTTTGTCTAACATAAGTAAAATGAACATTGGGAGGAGAAATATTTTTTACCAAGGCAAGTAACTCATTTTTTCCTTGCTCTTGTAAGCGAGCTTCCAATTCAAAATGATTATCAAAATGATCTTCTATCGCTCTTTTACTAGAACTCGTAATAAAAATCATATGTGTAATACCTGCTTTTACCGCTTCTTCAACTGCATATTGGATTAAGGGCTTATCAACAATAGGCAACATTTCTTTTGGATTTGCTTTAGTAACGGGTAAAAAACGAGAGCCTAAACCAGCAACGGGAAAAACTGCTTTCTTAACATGCATGAGCAACTACCTTCTTCCTTTATGATTGTGAGTAGAGACGCGACAGAGCCACAGTAAGATAGGATGCTGGGCTTTTCAGCCCAGTCAACGTTTGGGAATATTAGTTAGCAACTTGCCATGATCCATCCGCTTGGCGACAAGCTTTTCCATAAATTTGTTGTGATTTACCACCAATCACTGCATGCGTAATATACTCACGACAAGGTTGTTCATTAGCATAGTAAGTCCGAGTAGGTTTCACACTATACTGATTACCATTATCAGGATTGCTCCAATTAACTTGTTTACCCGTTGGTGCTGTTTCTAAAGCACGCTGCATTTCCATTCTATCTTGACGATCCATATATTGACCAATTCTGCCACCTAAAAATGCGCCTATCAATGCGCCACCAGCAGCTGCCGCGACTTTACCAGATCCACCGCCAAACTGACTACCCAGAAGACCGCCAATAACACCACCGCCTATCGTACCTACGCCCTCATTTGTTACTTGAGAGCAACCACCCAAAAAAACCGATAAGGACAAAGATGCCACTATTAATTTTTTCATTTGCGTTCACCTGTATTGTTATTTGTATATTTTTTTATAAACCCGGTTGAGATTCTAGCATGCCAACCTTAACTTCAGCTACAAAGTATCATCTCGTACCGATTTATTATAGCGGGAATATTTAAAACTGTTTTACCTATTATTACCCCTCACGCGTGATGATGTTTGGCAAATTAACTCATAAGCTGACGTGCCAGCGCTTTTAGCTATAGTTTCAACCGGAATATGATTACCCCACAACTCAACCTCATCACCTAGTTTTACATCTGGACAATTGGTTAAATTAACCGTTAGCATGTCCATTGAAACTCGACCAACAATCGGTGCAATAGAACCATTAATCCACGTCGGTGTGCAAGAAGAAACATGGCGTGGGTAACCATCACCATAACCAATCGCTACCACGCCAATTCTTGAGGGTTTATCACTTTGCCACGCGGCACCATAACCTATAGGCACGTTCGCTGGACAATCGTGTATTGTGCTAATAACAGACATTAATCGCATGACTGGAACCAGCCCTAATTCCAACCCCGTTTTATTGACGAAAGGAGACACCCCATATAACATTATTCCAGGACGAACAACGTCTGCATGCGTCTCCGGTAACGACAAGATAGCTGCTGAATTTGCCATGCTTCTAGTCATCTTTGCATTGAATACAGGTAAATTATTAAAACACTGTAGTTGCTGCGCGTTACTTTCGTGCTCAGGTTCATCAGCACATGCCAAGTGCGTCATTAAGCCAATGTTCTCGTTAACCCAAGGACATGCAACCAAGCTATTAATAACCGCAGACACATCTATGGGTGGGAACCCAAGTCGCTGCATACCAGTATTAACTTTTACCCACACTTTTATTTTTGTAGGCAACGGAGTAGCTAATATCCATTGTAATTGTTGTACTTCATGGATAACACATTGCAAGTCATAAGCAACCACAAGCTGCAATTCTTCAGCACTAAAAACCCCTTGAAAAAGCACACAATCGGTTCGACTTCCTAATTCTCTAACAGCCATTGCCTCTTCAGAGCAAGCCACCCCAAAAGCATCAACATGCCCTTCCAATACAGGAATTATCGATGCAAGACCACACCCATAAGCATTTGCTTTAACCATTGCAATAATTTTTTTACCTGGCGCGCATTGCCTGACACGCCTCACATTATGCAACAATGCTGCAGCATTAATGTGGACAGCGGTAGGTCTTGCCATATTAATCTACCCCTTGATAACCATTGAATGCTAAATCTTCAAAACGTGTGTATTTGCCAAGAAAGGCAACTCGGACTTTACCAATAGGACCATTACGTTGCTTAGCAATAATGATCTCTGCTGTTCCTTTATCAGGGCTATCTTCGTTATATACTTCATCACGATAAATAAAACAGATTAAATCCGCATCCTGCTCAATAGCGCCAGATTCACGCAAGTCCGACATAAGAGGACGTTTATCTTGCCGTTGCTCTAAACTACGATTTAACTGTGATAATGCAATAACAGGGACATTTAATTCCTTCGCTAATGATTTTAAGCTGCGTGAAATTTCAGAAATTTCCGCTGTGCGATTATCGGCTTTAAAGCCAGGAACTTTCATCAACTGTAAATAATCCACAACAATAAGACCTAATTGACCATGTTCTTTCATCAATCGTCGCGCCCGCGCTCGCATTTCTGCTGGACTTAACCCTGCCGTATCATCAATAAATAAAGGCGCTTCAGATAACATATGAACAGCAGATGTGACTCGTGGCCAATCATCATCATCTAATTTACCGGTTCGTATACGGTGCTGATCAATACGTCCTAATGACGACATCATCCGCATTGCTAGTGAGTCACCAGGCATTTCCATTGAAAAAACTAGCACTGGCTTGTTTGCCTTAATGGCAGCATGTTCAGCAATGTTCATTACCAATGTTGTTTTACCCATCGATGGGCGTCCTGCAACAATAACTAAATCAGAAGGCTGCAGACCTGACGTTAACTCATCTAAATCGCTTAAACCTGTAGCTAACCCAGTAATGGATTCGCCACTATGATAAAGTGCATCAATTTTTTCTACAGCTCGGACCAAAATCGATTTGATAACCTCAGGCCCACCCTCAGCTGCTGTTTGTTCCGCGATAGCAAACACTTTACTCTCAGCAACATCCAGTAATTCTGAAACTTCTCGACTGCCTGGGTTATATGCGGAATCAGCAATCTCACTAGCAACACCAATTAACTGACGCTGAACTGATTTTTCACGAACAATGTCTGCATAAGCCACAACGTTTGCCACACTGGGTGTATTATTTGCTAGCTCAAAAAGATAAGCCTCGCCACCCGCATCATCCAAATCATTATTTGATTTTAAGGTGTCAAGCAATGTAACCACATCAAACGGTTGGTTCTTCTTTGTTAAGGTAACGATAGCTCGGTATAAAATACGATGCTCGGTGCGATAAAAGTCTGCTTCACAAACTTTTGCACTGACTTTATCCCATGCTTGATTATCAAGCATCAAACCACCCAGAATCGATTGCTCTGCCTCAACAGAGTGTGGAGGTCTTTTTAATGGATCTGCAGATTTTTTTCGCGTTTTTAAGTCTAACATTGATTTCAACAAATGGCAGGTCTAAGAATAGTATTGTAATACTCAACGGTTAAAAAGTAACCTCTTACAACAAGGTTACTTAGGTCGCTCCCAAATTTGAGTTCGTCCCAACATTGCCACACCGACGTAACCACGAACATAGAGCTTATTTTCTTTCATTGTCATTTTTACTCGGTAAATTTTGCCTGCTTTACCATCTAAAATATACCCATCTTCCCAAGTACCTGGACTATTCTCCTTTAGGTCCCATACAAATTTCAACCCTTGAATAGGTTTATCCTTAAATTCACCAGGACATTTTGCACAAAACCCTGTATCACCAGGTTGTGGGTATACTTTTTCGATAGTGCCACCCAACATGCCATTATTAATAGCCAAACGGACTAATGCCCTTTTTTTACCCGTTGAGTCATCTATTGTTGTCCAAAGACCTTCCGGAGAAAGCGGTGCTGCAACAGCAGAGAGAGACAACATAGCAAGGATTAACGTGCAGACTATTTTTTGTACTGGCATCGATGACTCCCAAAATATATGTAACAAAAATCATAAGCCAAGCCCTCAACCATTGCAATTATAACTGCACAACGGACACATATATGTTTATTTTTTTAACTCAATAAACATTAATTTACAATTTATTGCATTGCTAGTAATGATTGGCTACTCTGGAGTCTAATTAATAGTTTCATGCCTCATTAAACAGATAAGGCCATACGTTAAAAACAACACTGTTCTATCTAATTAAGGATAAGGAGATAAACATGTTTAAATATGTATTTGCTTGGTTATTAGGTGTTCCTTTTAGTGTGCTTGCACTAATTTGGCTAGTATCACATATCTTTTAATTTACCTATTTTATAAAAGGAGTTATTCATCATGGTAACTAAAAAAACAATCAAGCCCGAAGAGCATTGTAGTGTATTTCCTTTTAAACGCATTTCTTGGACAGCCATTTTTGTAGGAGCACTGGTCGGTCTAGGACTAACCTTTTTATTAACCTTATTCAGTGTGGCCATTGGCCTAAGTGCTGTTACCGTGAACAAAAGTGGGACATCTGCTATTGCTATTGGCGGCCTATGTGGGATAGCTATTGCTATTGTTGCCTCTATGATAACAGCAGGCTATGCATCTGGCTATTTAGGACGAATATACGCACCCAAACGTAATCTTGGCATTCTTTACGGGTTTACAACGTGGGGCGTCTCTTTGCTTCTTTGTACTGCGGTTTGGAGTCACATCGGCCAATATGCAGCTACTTATTCTCAATCAGTTATAGGGTCAACAGTGGTTATTGAGAACATGGGTAGCGCTGCTACTAATAAAGACAATAGTGAACAAAAAACAACTAAAACTAAGCTGCCATCCGCGAATATGGCATGTAGCGCATATATTATTTTTGGTTTATTTTTCCTTGGTGCATTCTCTACCTGCTTTGGCGCTTGTTGTGGCATGAGATGTGAACGAGACGACTAGTTTATCGGTAATGGAATGCGGGCAAATTCCTGCATTCCATGTTGTCATATAAAAATTGCAACCCTATGTTTTTGCTTGATCAATTTCACATTTTTACATCAAAAATCTTGTTTTTTTTTGCGTTAATCTCTTTTTATGGTAGTCTTTCTTAAAGTGCTAAGGGATGGCCATTATTTATGCGCGATAAGACAATTACTTTTCAATTAGCCACCCATTATTTGCCTAAAATAGCGTTAAGGCTGGAAGACCTTTTTCTCACTATAGATGAGGCGTGTCACGAAAAACACCCAGTTATTCACCACTATGCTTTAAAAAATATTCTCGAAATTACTAAATTAATCGAAAAACCTGAACTTAAAAGCCGTTTTCTTAAAGAATTTATGCGAATTGAACACGCGCTAAAAAAATCACATGCTATTATTTCTGACGCTTTATACGCAGACCTTTTTTTACAAATCCAACATTTAAATCACGTCGCAGGAAGGTTTGGCGGAAATATTCACGCGGACCCTTTCTTACAATCAATTCGTGTAACACAAAATATGTCCCAAAATGATTGCGAATTGCATTCACCTCAATTATTACTTTGGTTAGATAATGGAGCCGAACGACGGCAAACGAATCTAACAGCATGGCTCGCCAGCTTACGTACGCTTTATGACACAGCCATCGTTTATTTATCATTACTAAGAGGTACAGCTGAATTTAATGTGATAAATATGCATAATGGTTTTTACCAATGCTCATTGCCTAGCCGAACGTCCTGTCATCTTATCTTATTAAGAATGGATAAATATTCAGGTATGGTGCCAAGAATGCAGCTTGGGCACCATGGCTTTAGTCTTCGTTTATGTGATGCAAACTCAATGCATGAAATACGACCCACTGATACCGAAATAGAACTAGCTATTTGCAAATTGTAACCAAGACTTGGGTCGTCACGTCCCTTATCTGTAACAAGTAATTGTACTAAAACCACTACATTTCTTTCCAAAACAAAGTCGACGATTTCCTATGGCTTTTGTTGCACCAATATTTTCTTCTTTTTTGTAGTGTTGCACACTCGCATAGCCCATTTGTCGACAGAAAGAATATGCAGCCCGTTTACCACACCCTTTTCCATTTTCATAACACCAATCAATACGATAATGACCAAAGCGAGGGAGTGCAAAACGTTGCGAACGGTAATAATAATGTTGGGGTGGTTTATGTTGAAAAGCGCCAACGCATGTAATCAACATAAAACCATTACAGCTCCATCCGTTACAACGAGCTCGACTCAATAGATAATTACTCACCCCAACATTGTAATCTATGATTTCCTTGGTGGCTTTTTCGTACCCCATTAACCTACAATAGCGGTTAGCAATCGGGAGGCCGCATTCTTTTCCATCTAGAGAACAGTAACTTAAACGCTCGATATTATACGTTGGGCTCCAAAAATTACGGTAAAAATTCTCTTTATTTTCGGAGTTTGCTTGATTGGCCCACGCAATTAAAAGAAAAACAATGATGGCGATATAACGAAGAAGAGGCATTGCAACAATCCACTGTCAACTAAACACCTGTTAGCCTACACACTCTAATAGCAGAATTCAACTGACTGGGAATCCAGTATATCAATCAAACTTGCTAA
>CAZZGV010000088.1:0-7576 GCA_964654255.1 uncultured Legionella sp.
TAATAAAAAACAACACATCATAGCCACACGATTACAAAAAATATTATCTAACACCCGATTTTTAGAAAATTTACAATCTGCTAATGCACCAGAAATGCAACAATCATTAGATGAAAAAAAACAACAGCTCGCTAGTGTGCAAAAAGAAAAACATCGTAGACAAACACATCTAGAAAAACTTCAAGCAACTATTATTACACAACATGCCAAGCAGGCTAATCTTGTTTTGCTAAGGCAACAGAACCATGAAAAACTTAGTGCAATTGATATGGAGTTAAACGCATTAACGGATACAATCACAACGCTTTCTCAAAAAATAACCATTAAACCAACCTCACAAAATAAAGAATATTACCAAAATACTCTTGAAAATTTATGCACTATACAAAGTCATTTAGTGATAGCTCAAACAACTAATAAAATTCCTTTTAATGACATTTGCAACATCATGAGCTTAGAGGAGCTCTTACCGCTACTTGATAACAAATTAGTAGTATCAGATTGGAAGAAATATCGCGAGCGCCAAGATAGCCGATTCAAATTCAGTCCATCAGCTGAAGAATATAGTAAAAAATATGATGTATTAATGTCAGCATTAGAAAGTAAAATATACGAAATAGACCTGTTTTTACAAATCACGCCTGAAATCGATTTGCATAAAACACAGCTACAAGAGATCCTGTCATCTAAACATCATTTGGAACAAAACATCCGCTCTATGCAATCTGAAATTGAAGCATTGACACTAGAAATACAAAGGCAACAACAAGAAAATGAACATACATCGCTTACTATAGATGCATTACACGATGAGGAGTCACGCCTTAAAACCACACAAGCAATTCTCCAACAACTTATAGAAATCCTTACAGGCATTGACCAATTTAAACGTCGCATAGAATTATTTGCAGAAAATGAGCTCCTTACGGAACTGCCCCAACACATTGTTGATATTAGAAGCATCGAGAATCTATTAGTTGCAAAAATAAAAGAAACAGCAACAACTCTCCTATCATTGGAACAACAGGAACATTACCAACCCACACTAAACATTATCCAACAACTACTCGAGCAACTTCAGCAGCGTATTGATGTCATCGTTGAAGAAAAGACAAACGCTATGCAAGACATCACTCCAACCGAAAAAACGCCCCTTCCCGCGATAATTGTTTTCGAAGAAGATGATCATCTCGTTAATGCCGATGCGGCAAGAATTGTGCGCCAAGAGCTAGTGCAGCGCTTTGTAACCTCTCTAAACAACTATCAAATAAACCGCGCTCGCCACTACAAAATAAAGGATTTTTTTATATCAGCGGATAAAAACACACGTAATACATTTATCACTGAGCTGAAAACAAAGCTCTATAACTATGCAGAATCTGGTGATAACCAAGACGTTATCCAGACTATATTGGCACATCCCTTTCCAGGCAAAAATTTACAACCTTTACTTCATAAAATTACGGCGGACATTCTGGAGATTGGGCAAGTATTAGTCGAGCCAGAGCAACGCGCAGAAGACATATTAACAGTGTTAAACCAAAACCATCCTAACTATGTTGTGGCGTTAAGAACGCTTTATAAACAAATTTCTTGCATGCAAGACTATGGGATAGAGCACGATAATAAAACGGCAACAGCATTAGCCGAAAAATTAAAACAAACAACCGATCATTTTATTATTAGCCACGGTGCATCACTACCCGATCAGCATACTTATCAGGATTTCACAAAAAAATTCACAGCAAGATTACATAGCGAGGATAATGTAATAAGTGAACATGATCATAACTGGCATTATATCGCTGCAAACATTGCGTTAGCGTTACTACTTATCCCCAAATTAATTTACTCTAAACTAACCACTGGACGTTGTTCTTTCTTCTTTGAAGAAACAAAAGCAAGCCAACTTATCAACGCAATAGACGTATCTGCTCATGAGCTACCACGAGCGGCTACCTAATTATTTTTTAAGCTTAAACCCAATTGAAGCCAAGCGCTCACTTAAACTCGGGTGCGTTGAAAATGTGCTACTCAATGATTTCACAGGGTCAAGCTCGGAGGGGTCAAACAAATAAGAAGCTTGCCGCACTTGCTCATGTGCTGTTCGCCCATATTCATCTGCGTACTCCTCAGCATTCGCTTGATGATCATCATGAATTTTCAACAAAGCCCGCGCCATAGGTTCATTATCTCGCATTAACTCCACACTGCCTGAGTCAGCCATAAACTCACGAGTACGACTTAAAAACAACGCAAGCACTACCGTTATCAAAGGCAATACATAACGCAATACGACGATAACCGTCACTAAACGGTTATCTGAGCGACGATCACGACCAAACACCACAGAATAAAATAATAGATCTACAACAATCAGCAGGATATTACTCAAAATTGCGACCATCAATGTTAGCTTAATATCATGATGCCGAATGTGGCTTAGCTCATGAGCCATGACTGCCTGTAATTCGGCGCGATCTAATTTTTCCATCAAGCCCCTGGTAATAGCAACCATCGCTGATTTTTCACTATAACCACTAGCGAATGCATTCATGTAATTTGCTTCGATAATGAAAACTTTTGGCATAAATCGCAAACCAGCAGCCACCTTCATCTCTTCAACAACGTTGTATAATTGTTTTTCCTGCAAATTTTTTGCAGTTTCAGGCGTAATTTCATGGGAATCTGTGCCTAGCAACATAATTTTATCGTACATAGCGTAGGTAATTAACAACGAAACAATAGCTATACCAACCAAAATTAAGGTAGCGTAGGGTATCACTTTAAAGGTGATTAACGCGTAAAAACATAGCGTAAGCGATGCTTGGGGGTATTGTGATTGCAAAATATATACGTCAACAATTAAACCAACCAAAACATAAATACTTATAAATGTCGCAATAACCCAGCGAGTTTTGTGCTCATTACGTTTTAATTGTGAGCGCCAATCACCCGCTGTTGCATGATAATCAGACAAAGCCATGTTAAAGTTTAACCCTGTAATCTTCTTGTGCTTTTATTTGGTCTTCAGGTAATCCCCAATATTGGAAGGGCTTATCTAGTGTTGCGGTGAAAGCATTGACCACCATAGCTTCAAAAAATGATTTTTTCTTGGCCTCATAGCGTTCAATAGAATCATTATATGCTTGCTTGGAATACGCTAATTTATTCTCTGTATTAACCACTTCCTCTTGCAACTGCAGCACATTCTGATTGGCTTTCAACTCTGGATATTGTTCAAAAACAACATTGATGCCTGAGGCAATCTTGGATATGTCATTTTCTGCTGTCATGCGTGCTTTTTCGTCACCAGACGCTTTTGCAGCCTGCGCCTGATTACGTAAAGCAACAACGTCTTTTAATGTGGTTTTTTCGTAATCCATGTATTTTTTAACAACATCAATCAATGATTCAAATACCTTGAAGCGCCTGTCAAGTTGAATATCAATTTGTCGCTTGTTGTTATTAATCGCCTCAATTGAAGCAATCAATTTATTGTAAATTCCAATAACCCAAACCACTACAAGGGCTACAACAACTAGTAGTACAATAAGAAAGGTAGTCATGACCATATCCTTTTATTAATTGTTCATTTCTCATTTGGCTACATACATTTCCCACGATGCTAGCGATAGGCTAGTATGTACAGCACATATTATTTTTAGTTTAGCACATCGCGTAAAAATTGACCCGTATACGATTGCTTACATGCAGCCACCATTTCTGGTGTGCCACAAGCAATAACCTGCCCCCCCTTGCTACCACCTTCCGGGCCCAAATCAATGATCCAATCAGCTGTTTTTATCACATCTAAATTATGCTCAATAATCACAATCGTATTACCTTGATCTCGCAACCGATTCAAAACCGTTAACAACTGTTTAGTATCATGGAAATGCAACCCGGTGGTAGGTTCATCAAGAATATATAATGTGCTACCCGTATCCCGTTTAGATAACTCCCGCGCTAATTTGATTCGCTGCGCCTCTCCACCTGACAATGTTGTAGCGCTTTGTCCTAAGCGAATATACGACAAACCTACATCTATCATCGTTTGACATTTGCGAGCCAAAATTGGAATTGCATCAAAAAATTGACGCGCATCCTCCACTGTCATATCTAAAATTTCATGGATATTCTTGCCTTTATAATGAATTTCTAAGGTTTCACGATTATAGCGCTTACCCTTACAAACATCGCAAGAAACATAAATATCCGGTAAAAAATGCATTTCAACTTTAATTAAACCATCACCTTGGCACGCTTCACAACGCCCACCACGAACATTAAAACTAAAGCGCCCTGGAGAATACCCTCGAGCCCGTGATTCTGGTGTATTAGAAAACAACTCTCGTATAGGCGTAAATAAACCCGTGTATGTTGCTGGATTTGAACGCGGGGTTCGACCAATCGGGCTTTGATCAATATCAATCACTTTATCGCAATGCTCAAGCCCGGATAATAACCGCAATTTACCAGGTGTATGCACGCTGGCACGGTTCAATTTTGCTGCAGCAAGAGGGTACAAGGTGTCATTAATTAAACTGGATTTTCCTGAACCAGAAACACCGGTAACACACGTGATAAGGCCGATAGGAATTGTAACGTCAACCGATTTTAAATTATTACACATCACGCCTGTGAGCTGGATAGCACGTTTCTCATCAAAAGGCGTTCTCGTTCCGGGCACAGCTATCGATTGCTTCCCAGAAAGGTATTGTCCCGTCAATGATGCATCAGTCTGAATGATCTCGTCAGGAGTACCGCACGCAACAATATGACCACCATGAACACCCGCACCTGGCCCTACATCGAGCACATAATCTGCAGCACGAATCGCATCTTCATCGTGCTCTACCACAATCACTGTGTTGCCTAAATCTCGCAAATGCAACAATGTTTTCAACAAACGCTCATTGTCTCGCTGATGCAATCCAATAGACGGCTCATCCAGAATATACATAACCCCGACTAATCCCGAACCAATTTGACTTGCCAAACGAATCCGTTGTGCTTCACCCCCAGATAAGGTTTCACTGCTGCGTGATAAGGATAAATAATCTAAACCAACGTTCACCAAAAATCCTAAACGCTCAACAATTTCTTTATTGATTTTTGCAGCTATTTCACCGCGACTTCCAGGCAAGCGCAATTGTTTAAAAAATTCATACGCTTGTTCAATCGAGTAGGCAGCTATCTCTGGTAAATTTATGCCCGTAATAAAAACATGCCGCGCGCCTTCACGCAAACGCGTACCAAGACAAGATTGACACGGACGTGAAGATAAATATTTTGCCAATTCTTCACGCACCATCGCTGAATCAGAATCACGATAACGGCGCTGCATATTAGGGATCACGCCTTCAAAAGGGTGTTTTTTTACCAAATGACCACCATGTGGACGTTGATAATGAAACTCAATAACCTCGGTACCACTCCCATACAAAATCATGTCACGTGCTTTTTCGGGCAAATCGCAAAACGCCATATCGATAGAAAAATTAAAGTGGCTGGCTAACGATTCTAATAACGTATAGTAATACGTTGTTCGCTTGTCCCAACCACGAATAGCACCATTGGCCAAACTCAATGTCTCATCATGCACAACGCGCTGTTCATCAAAAAATTGATCAACACCCAATCCATCACAAGCAACACAAGCACCCATTGGATTATTAAATGAAAAAAGACGGGGCTCGAGCTCACTTAGACTATAACCACATTCTGAACATGCAAATTTTGAAGAGAAGACGACATCATTAAATTCGCCATCGATAGCGGCAACAACCGCCAATCCATCAGCCAGGTTAAGCGCGTTTTCAAACGATTCACTTAAACGTTGGGCTAAATCTGAACGAACCTTGAATCGATCAACAACAACTTCAATAGTGTGCTTCTTACGTAACGCTAATGGTGGCGGAGCATCCAGCTCGCATAATTCACCATTAATTCGGGCACGAACATAACCCTGTGCTTGTAATTGCTGCAGCAATTGGACATGTTCGCCTTTACGTTCACGAACCACTGGAGCCAAAATCATGACTTTACACTCTGCCGGCATAGCAAGTACTTGATCGACCATTTGACTGATGGTTTGCGCATGTAAACTAACGCCGTGCTCCGGACAGTGCGGCTCCCCTACCCTTGCAAATAACAGCCGTAAATAATCATAAATTTCAGTAATCGTACCAACAGTTGAACGAGGATTATGAGAGGTTGCTTTTTGCTCAATCGAAATCGCTGGCGACAACCCTTCTATGGAATCAACATCCGGCTTTTCCATAACGGATAAAAACTGCCGGGCATATGCGGACAACGATTCCACGTAACGACGCTGCCCTTCAGCGTATAATGTATCAAAAGCAAGCGATGATTTTCCTGAACCAGAAAGACCGGTAATCACCGACAGCTGGTTTCTTGGTAAATTAACATTAATATTTTTCAAATTATGGGTTCTTGCCCCACGAATACTAATAAATTTCATGAAAGAGGCCTTTTGAAGTTTGCTCATTATACTGATACACGGGCAGTAAACTAGCTAGAAACATGTTCTATAAATAAACAAATAAATTTTTCAAAAAAATAGCTCATTTGACCTAGTAATCCTATTTTAATCTGATAAAATAACCGGCCGGGATTTAAAAAATCTCTTGTGGATAAAAACCACACCTCTTAAATTAATCCAATATTACCACATTCATTAAAAATCACTTAACACGTTGATTATATAGTCTTTTTTTAAAATTTAACGCCTATCTCTCTTCTTTATTTATCCACAAATTCTGTGGATATCTCTGTGTGTTACTCTGTTTAAACCCTGTTTAACCGAATAATGGCAACACTGGAATAGAGCTGTTTAAAAACGACCAGGTGAAACACCCACGTATAAAACATAGTTGATTTATATTTTTTTCCCTAATTCAAACATCAAATCAGCAAGATATTCTGCTGAATATGGAACAGCCGTCACATTAGGCTGCCAAATACCATCGGGCCAAAGTTTATCTGTTTCAAAGCGCGCCACAATATGAACATGCAGCTGTGAAACTATATTACCCAAAGCGCCAACATTTAATTTATCTGGCTTAAAAAAATCGTGCATGACGGCTGAAAGCCTTACGACCTCATCCATTAAGGTGTAACGATTTAATTCCGATAATTGATAAATTTCCTGCACATTAGCGACTCTAGGCACAAGAATAAGCCAAGGAAAATTCGCATCATTCTTTAAATAAACACCTGACAAAGACCAATCACCCAACCAAACACAGCTTGCATGAATACGTGAATCCACTTCAAATTGCATTTTAATCACGCCCCTCTCACGGACCCATTTTGTATCACTACTAGAAATGATATACTCAACTTCCGCAACTTAATTTGAGATTAATATGCGCCGCCTGCTTCATCTTGTGCTCATATCCTTTTTTGCTTTTTTTATTAGTCAACTACATGCTGCTGATCTAAAAAACATTGAGCAAGAATTAAGTGACTCTATGATAACCACGAAAATCACCGCAAAATATACTAAAAATAATAATCCTAAACCAAAACAAATTATAAAAACAACCTC
>CAZZGV010000089.1:0-7540 GCA_964654255.1 uncultured Legionella sp.
TCCAAGATTGGAAAACGATTGCCTCACAAGTTTATGTTAGTGGTACTCCTCCTAAAACTGTTGCTGGACAGCCGGGTGAGGGTGGTGTGCCAGGCAGTAGAGCTTTGGTCCAATCCGAGCAACCTTTAGGCGGCATGAATTCAGCGACTGCTTCTTCAATGATTAAAGCGGGGGATGTTTTGTTTGCTGTCTTGGATACGTCCGTGAATAGTGATGAGCCGGGTCCTATTTTGGCTACAATTGTGTCTGGAAAGTTAAATGGTTCAAAATTAATAGGCAGTTTTACCCTTCCTACAAATGCGGATAGAATGGTCATTAACTTTAATACTATGTCTGTTCCTGGGGCACCAAAAACGACGTCTATTAATGCCTATGCGATTGATCCGAATACGGCACGAACAGCATTAAAGACGAAAGCTAACCATCATTATTTATTGCGATACGGTTCGTTATTTGCTGCTACTTTCTTAGAAGGATTTGGTAATGCATTTCAATCAGCAAATACGACAGTTACTATTGGTGGTACGGGCGGTGTAAGTAACACCACCATTGCAAACGGAGCCGGGCGATCTATTATAGAGAATGCGGTGATTGGTTTAGCTACCCTTGGTAAAAGTTGGGGCCAGGTTGCGCAGCAACAGTTTAATACCCCTACTACGGTATTGTTATGTTCAGGAACTGGTATAGGTGTTCTGTTTACGCAGGACTTAGCTTCATTATAATTTAATGAGTAGGTAAGGAAATGGCTGATAAAGATCAATACAATGACGAATATCAATTTGCTGATCTGGATGCGATCACTCCTGATTCCGGAGATGATGGAGAGCTACCCAGTGGTGATGGGCTACCCATTTCTGAAGATACTCATGTTGTTGATCGCCTTGAAACAAACAGCGTAAAACGTAATGCATTAATTGTTGTTGTCTTAGTGATTTTTATTATGATCATATACAAATTTATGGGGTCAGTATTTTCAACGTCTCAAACACCTGTAAAGGCAACTGTTCCTACAATGACAGCACCAGCCTCTAAACCTGTCGCGGTTCAAACAATAGCATCTCAACCTGTTTCAGTGCAGGCTCCAGTAGCCCAAGTATCTAGTCCTAGTGTAGACGCTCAAATTAATCAAAAATTATCCGCTTTAGAAGTAACACAACAAAGTATGCGTAATGATGTGTCTTCTGTTAGTAGTCAGATAGGTGGAATTAGTACAAATCTAAATACCTTACTGGCGAAAATTGCCGAGTTAGAGGGAATGGTTTCAACATTAAATACAAAGCTTGATGATCAACGTCGTATTATAGAGCAATTAACAATCAAGCGAACAGTAAAGGCGGCTCATTCTGCGCCTCGCAAGGCAATACAACATCAAAAATATTATATTCAAGCTGTGATTCCGGGGCGAGCATGGTTAATTGCTACAAATGGGTCTACACTGACCGTTAGAGAAGGGACAATGATAGCGGGTTACGGGATGGTTAAGTTGATTGACCCTAATCAAGGTCGTGTAACAACTAGTTCTGGGCAAATAATACGATTTAGTCAAGAAGATAGTTAGGGGCTTATATGGCTAGTATGGGTAGTCAAATTGATGTATTGACGAATATAGCAAAGTCGATGGAGCCAATCCAACGATTACTTTCGGGGGCTGCTTATTTGATTGGTATAGCATTCGCGATAAAGGCTTTATACTGTTTAAAATCATATGGTGAATCTAAAACCATGATGTCAGGCAATGCAAGTATGAAAGAGCCCTTAGCTTATTTTTTGGTTGCGGGAATGCTTATTTATTTGCCTACTGGTTTTGAAATCTTAATGAATAGCACCTTTGGCCCAAATTCAAGTATACTGGCTTATGCTGATAGTGGCAATCCAACTATAGATGCTTTGTTTGGTTCTGATAGCTCAGTAGGGAGACCTTTGGCTTTAATTATTCAAACTATTGGTTTAATTTCGTTTATTCGAGGTTGGGTACTTATTGCGAAGTCTGCATCTCAGGGGCAGCCTCCCGGAGGTACTGGTAAAGGATTAATCCATGTATTTGGCGGGATTCTCGCAATGAATATTGTCGGAACAATACAAATCATTAATAATACAATTTATGGTGGTTAAATAACATTTTTATAACAGGGGGAAAATGTGAATAAAAATAATAAAATGAATAGGAATTTATTGGGGTTTGCTTTTTTAGGCTTAGCGATTTTTGCTGGTGGTGCCGCTGCTGCTAGTAGCATGACTGTTGGTGGTATGGCTTCTTCTATTACAGAATCATTTACTAGTCTTACTAAATTGATTACGGCTGGTTCCTATCTTGCAGGGTTGGCATTCTCAATTGGTGCAATTTTAAAATTCAAACAACATAAAGATAATCCAACCCAAATTCCAATTGGAACTCCAATTGCTATGGTTTTAATTGCTGCCGCTTTATTGTTTTTACCAACGATATTGGGTATTGCAGGTGCCACAATGTTTGGTGGTGAAGGTAAAACTGCTGGTCCAAAGGGTACAGTATTTACAAGCTCAGGTTCATAAAAATTTACCGGGAAGGGAGTTTGCTCTCTTCCTGGTAACTACCATACCGTTATTAATAATAAACGTGAGTTTGCATAGTGGATAACCAAGGGCGCGACGAATTAAAACTAAAGGCAAGTCCTGGGGCTTGGCGTTTGTATTCTGCAAGGAAGGCTGATCCACGGTTTAAATCGTTTGAGCAAAAAATATTCCAACGTGATCGATATACATGCCAGTTCTGTGGTTTTCAGGCGAGGCTCTATCAAGATATTGTCAATCTTGATAATGATTATAATAACAACAAGATGTCCAACATGGTTACTGCTTGCTGTTTCTGTGCTCAGTGCTTTTTTATTGAGTCTGTAGGCGTTGGTGGGTATGGTGGTGGAACACTTATTTATTTACCGGAATTATCTCAATCAGAGGTAAATAGCCTTTGTCACGTTTTATTTTGTGCTATTACAAATGATACTGGATATAAAAATAGCGCACAAACTGTTTATAGGAGCTTTAAATTCCGCTCGCAGATTATTGAAGATAAATTTGGCGAGGGAACAAGCGATCCATCTATTTTTGGACATTTGTTGATAGATTCTGGTCCTATAACGTTGGATGACTCTGTGAAAATTTTTAGTAATATTCGATTATTACCATCAAGAGCAAAATTTCGTAAACAAATTGAACAATGGGCGGCAAGTGCACTCACTGAAATTGCTGAGAAATAGGGCTTTTATTATTTTGATTTACTTTAAGAACAGTTGGTAGGAAATCCCTCACGTTGTTCGGGATGACGTATTGTATAACTGTTATGTTAAAATATTGTGACGCTCTCGCTCTGAGGTTGTTGGCGATTTATTGCAAAATTGGGTGTTAGTATCTCTGTGGAAATAGCTCCATTTCCTTCGCTGTGATACGTGGGGGTGATGAGAAAGGTAGATTAAATGGATTTAATGAATTAAGAGGACAAGGCATGGCTATGTGGGCGGAATCTTTTTTTGAAGGCGTAGATACCTTTTTTGCCTGGTTGAGCACTTCTCTAAAACAAACCACGGAATCGTACTGCGAGCTCGAAACAGCAGATAGCCCAACTGTCCTGGTTAATCATGATGGTTCCTTACTTTCAATCTTAAAAATTGAAGGGGTAACTGCACTTGCAGGAGCTGAAGAATTTGATCGCTTGGTAGAGGGGTTAACTAACGCGTTTCAAGGTGCAATGGGGCGTCCTGGGCATGCCTTACAAGTATTTTTTAGTCATGATAAACAAAACATTAAAAAAGTTATTCGTGATATTTATGCCCCTGCTGAAGCTACTGAAAAACGATTGGAGTTGAATTTAGACGATTTATTTAATGAGCGTGTAAATTTTTTGGCACAATATTGTGCTGAAGAGCGTGTTTATTTTGTTTTAATGACCCGGCCATTTAATCTTCCCTCTGATCAGTTGAAAGTAGCAAATAAAGCAAAGATGAAAATGATTAAGGAAAAGAAGGCCCCATCATTTAAAAATACTCAAACCATATATGCTGCAGTCCCTGAGTTGCGAGATACACATAGTGCTTATGTTCGCTCCGTTGTTAATGATCTCGAGTCGTTGAACGTTTTTGCTAAATTATTGGATGTACATGAAGCAGTACATTCCATACGCATGACGTCTGACCCAGATTTTACCGCAGATGATTGGCGAGCAAGCTTACCAGGGGATAAATTACCTGTTCGTGAAATGAATAGTTTTGAAGGTGATGCCTCAGATTTATTGTGGCCATCTTTGGCTAAGCAAGTTATTCCTCGTGATGCTGTAACAATTGATCGGCGCACGGTTTTAGTTGGCGATAAAATATATTCTTCTTCATATATTGATTTGTTTCCAAAAGACATTAGACCATTTATTACCTTATTTTCGCGTATTCTTCCCACACATATACCTTGGCGAATCTCTTTTTTACTTGAAAGTGAGGGTTTGTCCACTATTAAATTAAAGGGTTTATTGGCCGCAATTTTAAGTTTTTCTTCTGCCCAAAATCGGTTAATTAGTGATTCGGTTAACTTATTAAAATATTTACAAATTAATACCGATGAAGCAATTATTCGATTACGTGTGGTAGCAACTACATGGGCTCCAGAAGGGGAGCTGCCTTTATTACGTAGACGTAGTTCGGAGCTGGTAAAAGCCATTCAAGGTTGGGGGTCGACAGATGTTTCAGAAATATGTGGTGATCCGTTTGCAGGTTTTGCTGCTAGTATGCTAGCTGCTACAACAGCGAGTCCTGCAGTACCAACCGTTGCCCCATTGTCTGAAGTGATTGCAATGTTGCCGATTACACGTCCGGCCTCACCTTGGCAAACAGGTGCGTTATTGTATCGTTCACCTGATGGAAAGCCCTGGCCTTTTCAACCAGGTTCAACACAGCAAACAACATGGATTGATTTAGTTTATGCACGTCCAGGTTCTGGTAAATCTGTTCTATCGAATGCGCAAAATTTGGCGCTTTGTTTATCAGCAGGGATATCAAGATTGCCGCGTATTGCTATCATTGATATTGGCCCCTCAAGTAGTGGATTGATTTCTTTATTGAAAGAAGCATTACCAGCGTCTAAGCGTCATTTAGTTGCTTATCATCGATTACGCATGACACCGGAATATTCGATTAATCCATTTGATACACAATTGGGTTGCCGTTATCCCACAGCCTTAGAGCGCTCATTTTTAGTGAATTTTTTAACATTATTAACGACTCCTTTAGGTGCTGAAAAGCCTTATGATGGTATGCCTGATTTAACAGGTATGGTGGTGGATGAGCTATACAAAGCGTTTGCTGACGAGTTTAATCCAACGCCTTATTCGCCTGGGGTTGAAGAGTTTATTGATGGGATTCTAGAAGAAATTGGGTTTGTACGTGATTCTAAATCAACATGGTGGGAAGTAACCGACTCGCTGTATTCTGCTGGTTTTGTTCATGAAGCAATGTTGGCCCAACGATACGCCATGCCATTACTGGCTGATGCGGCCTCTATATGTCGAACTCCTTCGATTGAAGATTTATATGAAAAAGTTACAGCGCCAACGGGTGAGTCATTAATTAATTCATTTTCAAGAATGGTTTCAGGTGCAGTGCGTGAGTACCCCATTTTATCACGAGTGAGTGCTTTTGATATTGGTGATGCGCGAGTCGTTTCTCTTGATTTAGATGAAGTAGCTAAAAGTGGCGGTGATGCGGCTGATCGGCAGACATCAGTTATGTATATGCTCGCCCGTTATGTACTTGCTCGCCATTATTATTTGACGGACGAAAGCATGTCTAGTATCCCTCTGCAGTATCAGGCTTACCATAAAGACAGAATTCGGGAAATAAGAGAAGATCCTAAGCGTATTGTTTATGACGAATTTCATCGTACGTCTAAATCATCAGCTGTGCGTGAACAGGTGATTATTGACATGCGTGAAGGTCGAAAATGGAATGTTCAAATTTCATTATTATCACAATCTGTAGACGATTTTGATCCGGTTATGATTGATTTTGCTACCTCTATTTATATTATGGATGCTGGCCCCTCACAGACTATTGAAAAGACATGTAAGATTTTTGGTTTATCTGAAACCGCAAAAATTGCGTTACGTAATCGTGTGCATGGGCCTCGACAAGGAGGTGCTACATTTCTTGCGCAATTTGCAACAAAAAGTGGTGTTAGCGTACAACTGTTAACACTAACGTTAGGTCCGATAGAATTATGGGCTTTTAGTACTACGGCAGAGGATGCTTTAGTTCGAAATCAATTGTATCGACATTTGGGCCCAGCTGAAGCGCGACGTTTTCTCGCAACATTATTTCCTAACGGCTCTGTAGCAAAAGAAATAGCTGAGCGTTTAAATACGCTGAAAGAAGAGGGTGGTTTAATCGAAGAAGAAGGCAAGGTCGGTGTAATAGAGCAGTTTATTGGAGAAATGTTGGATGCGTATTCCCACGATCCATATTGTAAAAGCTTACCTGCTACAAGGAGTTGAGGCGCAATAGCATGTATAGTTGGTTGAGTTTTAGATGATACATGGTAAACGTTCACGCCTCTTGTTTTATAAAAGGCGTGAACGTTTACATCTAGGAAGACGGTCACTTAAAATTCAATCGATTTGTAATGGCATTCTACGCAATGGACTCATTTAGCATAAACCCATTTAATATTCCTGGTATAAAAGGGTTGATTTGATTTTTGGTTTTTAATGCGTAGCGTCCTGAATTGCCATTGACTTCAAAAAGAATTTGTAGGTTTGAACTGTCTTGATCATCAACAAGAACATTTACTTTTTGTAACATTTTGAAAAATGCCCAGGGGCCTATTTCTTCAAGCTCATAATGGTTGCCTTCAATAGAATTTAACGTTAAACGGGCATTGGTCTGTGGCCAGTAGAAATTTGTTAAGGAATCGCTTTCTTGTGTATCACTTAATTTTGTGTTGCCAAGCACTAATTGTAGGCTTGCTACAACAGGATCTAAATTTAATTTTTGTAAACTAAATTCTATTTTGCTGGTTTCGCTTTGTTCTGGGAAGAACATATTGCTGATAACGTTGGCGCGGATTAATTCATTGATCATGTCTGCAGATATAGGTAAAACATAATTATTTAATTCTTTGAGTTGCCATTGTGCTTGTGAGGTATCTAAAAACGGTTTTAAATATTGCTCGATAAAATTATTTAACACACCGTGGCGCGAAAAAAATCTGTCAAAATCTGCAATAGCTACTTCTTGTGTTTGGGTGGCATCAAACGGATAGCGTCTAGCAATGCTGGATTGGTAGTCGTGCATAACGGTTTGTTGCCATTGTTGATTAATGTGATTTCTGGCGTCGTTAATTAGTATAAACCATGTGTCATCAGCTATTTGTTTAGTCCACGAGGAGATAGGCTCTGGTAGTTGACGTACTTGGCTATATAGCGTGCTGAGTGGATTAGCTAATGTGTCCCCTTCGAACCGCGCTTTTGCAAGCGTAAATGCTGTTCTGCCCCGATCATTTACCACTGATAATTTGGTAAGAA
>CAZZGV010000090.1:0-7452 GCA_964654255.1 uncultured Legionella sp.
TCGTCATGTTGCCCACCAACGAACCGGCAATGATTGGTGCATCTACCCTATGTATGATTATGCTCATCCTATCTCTGATGCGTTGGAAAAAATAACTCACTCGTTGTGCACATTAGAATTTCAAGATCATAGACCTTTGTATGATTGGTTAATTGAGCATCTTCCTGTGCCAGCAAAGCCTATCCAAACAGAATTTGCGCGTTTAAATTTATCACATACAGTGACCAGCAAGCGTAAGCTTCGTGAATTGGTTGAAAGCAATGTTGTGGCAGGATGGGATGACCCACGTTTGCCGACATTACGTGGTATGAGAAAACGTGGTTATCCTGCTGCGGCTATTCGTCAATTTTGTGAAATTATTGGTATATCCAGAAGCGATTCAGTGATTGATATGTCGATATTAGAAGCCTGTGTGCGTGATGAATTAAATACAACCGCAAAACGTGCACTGTGTGTGTTTGATCCTATCAAAATTATTATCGAAAACTATCCTGAGGATACCGTTGAAGGGCTAAGCGCTCATTTTCACCCTCAAGATCTAAATTCCGAGAGCCGCATATTGCCTTTTAGTAGAGAGCTATATATCGAACGCAGTGACTTTATGGAAGATCCACCAAAAAAATATTTTCGCTTATCACCTGGAGCAGAAGTTCGCCTACGTCATGCTTATGTTATTCGCTGCACGGACGTTGTTCGTAATGCTGAGGGTGAGGTCGTGGAGTTGCGTTGCACTTATGATAAGACAACCTTAGGTAAAAATCCCGAAGACCGAAAAGTGAAAGGGGTTATCCATTGGGTTTCTGTAGCGCATGCTCATCCTGTGACGGTGTACCAATACGATCGCCTGTTTAATGATGCAAATCCTGCACGTGAAGATGATTTTTTGCAATTTTTAAATCACGATTCATTGAAAGAGCAACAAGCGTTTTGCGAACCGTCTATGGCCTCTCAACCGTTAAACGACGTTTTTCAATTCGAACGTTTAGGTTATTACTGCGTTAATCAAGTTGATGATAAAAACACTGTAACTGCATTTCATCGAGTGGTTGATTTAAAAGATACATGGGTAGGTAAGTAATTTATGATACGCAGGGTAAGGGATATTACTGGTGCAGGTATTTTTTCAAGGGGTAACAATGCTACATCTTTATAATTCATTAACCCGTAAAAAAGAGCAATTTACACCCATACAGCCTGGAAAAATAGGAATGTATGTTTGCGGGATCACCGTGTATGACCATTGTCATTTGGGGCATGCTCGATCAATGGTTTGTTTTGATGTGATCGTTCGTTTTTTACGCTCGCAAGGTTATGATGTCACTTATGTACGCAATATCACGGATATTGATGATAAAATTATTGTGCGTGCTCAAGAGCGTAATATTCCTATTGATGAGTTAACTGAACGTTATATTGATGCAATGAATGCAGATACTCGTGCTTTAAACGTGTTACCCCCTAATTTAGAGCCGCGTGCTACACAACATATTCACTCCATTATTCAATTAATTGAGCGGTTAATTCAGTCGAAGCATGCGTATATCAGCGATAATGGTGATGTATGTTTTCAGGTAGATAGTTTTAATGAGTATGGCAAGTTATCTAATAAAGATATTGATAGTTTGGTTGCTGGATCGCGCGTTGAAATTGTCAAGGAAAAACGTTCACCACTTGATTTCGTGTTGTGGAAAATGGCAAAACCGGATGAACCAAACTGGCCTTCCCCTTGGGGTGCTGGGCGGCCTGGTTGGCATATTGAATGCTCAGCAATGGCGATGGAAGAGTTAGGTGAGCAATTTGATATTCATGGCGGAGGGCTAGATTTACAATTTCCTCATCATGAAAATGAAATTGCACAAAGTGAGGCTGCTAGTTGCAAACCATTTGCTAATTATTGGCTACACGTTGGCATGCTGCAGATAAACAATGAAAAAATGGCAAAATCAACGGGCAATTTTTTTACCATTACTGATGTCTTAAAAAAACATCACCCTGAAGTTATTCGTTATTTTCTCATTAGCAGCCACTACCGTAGCCCCCTTAACTATTCTGAAGATAATATTCAATTGGCAGCACGTGCTCTTATGCGGCTCTACCAATCTATTAAAGATATTGTTGTCACTAAAGATGAGATTGAGCAAAATTGGGTGACTCAGTTCAACCTCGCTATGAATGATGATTTTAATACGCCTGTTGCATTGTCTGTATTGTTTCAGTTAAGTCATGAAATTAATAAAACCAAATCGCCTACGCTTGCAGCAACATTGAAATATCTTGCTGGCACATTGGGTTTTTTACAAGAGTCACCGGAAGATTTTTTACAGGCTGGTTCTGATGATTTGGAGGCAATTACTAAACTTGTTGATGAGCGTTTTCAGGCCAGATTGCAGCGTGATTGGGTTAAAGCTGATGAAATTAGAAAAACCCTCTTAGAAAAGGGTGTGGAGGTAGAAGATGGTCCTGAGGGGAGTACTTGGCGGAGTGTTCGGTCGTCTTAATTAGTACTGATCATTGACCAAATTTGGTGCTATGCTCTGGGCATATTTTTTTACCCTGTGTGTACATAAACGTAAGCACTTGTGCCTACGCTTAATGGATAATGCACTGGGTCATAATCAGTGATTTGAATTTGTACTGGCAAACGCTGTGGCAATAAAAACCAATTATTTTCACTGTTTGCTACAATTTGCAGCTGGCTTGATAAATGCGTGCTCAATCGGCTGGCAGCCCAGCTTTCTGAATAAATGATACCGTGATAAATTTTGGCCCCAAGATACATACGTGGAAAAATACTAACTTTATCTCCGGCTTTGACGCGACGTAAATCGGTTTCATTGAAATTTGCTTGAATAAATAAGGTATCTGTATCAATAAAAGAAAAAACCGGTTGTCTAATGTTTATAGGGGTTCCTAATGCAGCAAACATATTTTGTACAACACCATTATTTTTAGCATAAACCGTTGTTTCATCTAAATTAACTTTGGCATTTTCCATCACCGCGGTTAATGATTTAATTTTCATTTTTTGTTCGATGATTTGCTGCTCATTGACTTCTAATTCTTTTTCCAATGCTTTAAATTGATTAAGGGCTGCATTTTGATCTTTTAGTAAGGTGTTAACTGTTACTTTAGATACTGCATGATCATTCAACGCTAAATGATTGTGTGTGTAATCAAAATGAAATTTTTCATATTGTTCTTTTTGTGCTTGAATTAGAAATTTGGTTTTTTCTACTTGTTTTAATGTTACTTGCAAACGAGACATGGCTTCTGCAACATCGCTTTGAGCTTTTTTATAGGCTAAAGCATAAGGTTTTTTGAACACAGTGAATAATGGATGGCCTTTTTTGACCATTTCTTCATTCTTAACATAGATCTTGGTAATGTAACCCTCTACATCAGCGGCAACAGGCCTTACATTTGCTACAACAAATGCGTTATTTGTAAATGGAAAAAGATAAGAAAAATTGTAAATAAAAATAACAACAAACATACATACTAAAAAGGTCAATGGAATTTTTTGCTTAGTTTTGATTACCATGGGCTTTTCTCTATCGATTTGATGCGTCTAAGGGTGTCGTTTTGTAGTGCTCATAAATAACGATTATTTTACTTATATTTTCAGCTAATAAAGTAATTTCATCAGCTATGTTATGTAATAAAATGCTAGTCAATCTTATTGCTTCGTCTTTAGCGAGCTTGGTTTGTATTATTGTGTCTGTTTGTTGAAGGCTAAATTGATTTTTAGATACGTTGGTTTTCAATGTAGCTTGAATTGCGCCCAGGCGAACTAGCAGCGTATGAACGTGATTTTTTATCCGCGGATCAAAGCGAATGTCGTCAGTTGTTAAATAATTAATAAATACACTCATTAAATGAAATATATGCCGGATATGTTCAAATGCTGTGTTGTGATAAGGGATATAAAGCGGAGTTTTGGATGTTTCAATTTTTGCTTCACGTGCTAGTCGATGAAACACAGATGTTTGCTCAGCCATGTTACGTTCGCATTGTGTATAGTTTGCTTTAATGTCTACAAGTGATAATGATGGGTCTAAATAATTACTCAACATCTGAGATAATGCGCCTATACATTGAGATTGTGTTTCAATCAGGCTATCTCGGGCATATTGTGGATAAAAAAGGCGGATCATAACCATCGAGCCGGCAACGCCAAGGATGATATTAAAGGTTCGTAGGATAGCCAAATCAATTCGATTGTAATTTAATAATACAATGGTGAGTGTAACCGAGCCGATGATGGCGATGTATGCCTTGTCCCCGTCCATGAAATAATAGCTATAAAGTAGCACTGCTGGGGTTAATGCAAGGATATTGATGATGATATTATTTTGGCAAAAATAAATAATGAGCATTCCATAAAGTGCGCTTAAAAGTGTTCCTGTAAAACGATACATGCCTTTTGTGAATACACCACCAACCGTTGTATATTCATACATTACAAACCAGACTGTTATTAAGCACCACGCACTTTCTGGAACTTGATAATACCACGTAATCAAAAATAAAATGATGCATGTAAGAGAAAGTCTCACGGCTCGGATAACCATTGACTGATTAAATCCCATTATAACCACCTGCTAGATCTTGGTATAACGTAATAATGGCTATCATTTTTTCTAATTTACTTTTATTTACTGCTAACTCAAATTGTTTAACATGTATTTTGCATTGAATTTGCTCGATATTATCGCTAAGGCCATGATGGTAACGTTGTTTTACTAAGTGACATTGGCGTTTTGTAGATACTAAAGCAGCGAGATTATTGTTTAATTGTTTTGTGCAGCTTGTATATGCAGATAAATCATTTGCTACATCTCTTAAAGCAGCTCTAATGGTAAAAACATATTTAATGTATTGTATTTTATAACTTGCTTTACTAGCTTTTATTTGTGCAAAAATCGGCAAGTCAACAATAGGACCACTTAAGTAGGATTCACCCAATTTGATGGTGCCCACATGTGAGCCACGCCCTAGATAGGCGCCTAAGGCTAATGAGGGTAAAAAGTTGGCTACGGCTGCTCCAACATCTGCATTGGCTGCTCTTAATAACGCTTCAGCTTGTTGAATATCTGGTCTGTTATTTAAAACACAGGCAGGTAGATTACCAGGAATAACCTCATTAGTGTTTATGGCGTCAAAGTTCTTCGTTATATGAAAATCACCTGGGTTTTCGTTTAATAAGTAATGAAGGGCGTTTTTGCTTACAACTATATTATGTTTTGTGGTTTCAATTTGAGATAATAATTGTTGGATTTGGCTTTCAATAAGGTCAATTTTATCTTGGGCTATAAGGCCATTTTTATATTGATTTTGTGTGAGTTGCAAATAGGTACGATAGTCTTTTAGCAACGCACGATACAACATAAGTGCTTCTTTTTGTGCTAGCAAGGTAAAAAATGCAGAGGAAACTTGTGTTATTACGGAGAGTTTTACACTGTCTCTGGCATATATGCTTGCTTCAAGTTTTGCTTTAGCACTTTTTTGTTGTTTGTATTGTTGAATAATATTAACGGCGTAAAGAGGAAAGGCTATTACAAAATTGCCAGGATTTCCTAAAATAGGAAATTGGCTATAACCAGCAAGTAGTGTCAAATTTGGGATCCAGCTTAACTTTATTTGTTGCAATTGGCTTTGTGCGTATTCAATATTGGCTATAGCAATATTCGGGTCATCATTTTTGTTGATCGCAGTAATAATTAATTCATTTAATTCAGGGCTGTTAAATTGTTTCCACCAACGAAGTTCTGGTAAGTTGATGGTTTGATTGATGCGAATAGCTTGTTGATTAGGCCATGTTGATGGAACATTGATATGGGGTTGGTGATATTGGGGCCCCAATAAAAAACAGCTACTATTAAGCAGAAAAAAGAGGAAAACAAATAATCGCTTATCGAACAACGAACGTCCCTAGGTTGTATGATAGTGTTATATGATACTGCACTTTTTACTTTTTAAATGTCAAGCAACTTGGCATTATGCAGGGAAGTAATGTAAAGTTTTGATTAATGAAAATGTTATAAGGATATAGTATGGCGCAGGATCACCATGAAATCACTCGTCACCGTGTATTGCCAATACCTCCTGTGCGGGCTGTAGATGAGCAGCCAGCTCCGAGGTCTGAATCTTCGCGTATTCAATCTACGGAACACCATCGTAATGCTGAGATAGGTGGCCTGATAACAGAGGCAGGTAGCTCAGGGGTCGGGCTGCTTAATCTCACAGCACAAATTCCTTTTCAATTTGCGCAGGCAATGATGGCATTTGGATCTGCGATATTCAGTTCACAGATGAAGACACCAGAGAGAATAGTACAGGTAACACAGGGTACAATAAGTGCTGTTCGTTTGGCGCTTAGTATTGCAATGATAGCAGAAGATGAGCCTTGTATGGATAATAAAAATACACCTCTTTGTAAATCCGCATTAATATTTAATTTGCTATACATAGGTGTACTAAGTGTCGCGGCGACCGTAGCAGCAAGCTCGCAGGAGACGTCTACAAAGCCTCAAGCGACTGTTCAGAATGTATAATTTGGTATTTTTATTTTATAACTGCAACGTAGTTTTTGAGTTGTATTTTTTTGTAAGCTATTTAATTACCATGTGTTGCATTGCACTAGACAGATCGGCATCAATAAATTTGTTGATTTTTTCTGCTGCCATTTTTAAACGGAACTGATTTGTTAAATAAAAAAATCCGTTTTCTTTTATCATGCCCTCTACAATAGAGGGGAAAAAGAATGAGAAGTTGTTATAGGGTGCACAACATAAGATCTCAATATCTTCGTTACGATTTTTTATTTTTTTTTGAATATTAAAAATATGTAAATTGCCGACTAACATGACTATGATGTCAGGAGAGCCCTGAATGCCTTGTTCTATGATTTGATCTGCTATAACTTCGTCACGTATGTCCATGCTCTCTTGATTTGCCAGATCAGCTGCAAAAAAAGGATATAGTTTTAAAGCAGCATCGATAAATGATTTTCTATGAAATTCTTTATATGGACTTTTTAAGGCGAGTAATTTTTCAATTTCTTCTATTGAAGGCACTTCTAACGCTATCTTACACGTAAGATTTTTTTCTTTTATTATTTGCAAAACATGCAATAAAAATTGCGGACCAACATTTGTAAGATGCTCCTCGCCTATTAAAATTAATTTCACTCGTTTTCACCCTAATAAAAATATATTGAACAATAAAAATCTTTGTGGGTTATTATTATACTTTTTGATGCTTAAGAAAGGCTTAAGAGTTCAATAAGAACACAATTGGTTTTCTTTGTGCCGGATAAAAAACGTAAATATAAAAACGATAGTGTCGCTACCTTGTGCCTGAATATCGGTAAGAAGAAATGTCCAATGCTGCAGATGTGACGTGGTCTAATGGATGAATACACCCAGTTAAGAGATAATGCACTTAACTGGA
>CAZZGV010000091.1:0-7350 GCA_964654255.1 uncultured Legionella sp.
TACCCTCACCAATCTGATGTTAAAGATACCGTTAGTAAAGCAATGCTAGATAAAGGTATACGATTGATTGAAGAGCTAATTAATACGTCCAGTCAATTACCTACTGGATTAAATACCATTAAAGAAAAATTTAATGATGCTGAATTCAAAGCACTCGATGCCAAAGGAAAATTACACCTTTATCAAACCATTCTTAAAAATAGAAACGCATTCTATGATGGCTATCTTGGTGGTATGGTTGGTTTTTTTACACATCGTAGTCCCACCATACCTGCACTTTATAATGCTATTATTCAATTTGATCCTTCACAAACAGCAAGTATATTGAAACTTCAGGAAACAATTACTGGCGCTAGTAGTATTGTAGGTCGTCCAAAGCAATTAGAAATTGAATCACAGAAAATAGATGCCATAGAAGACAATCCTGATTCAACTTTCAAACCCTAACCAACTCGCCTCTTCCTAAAAGCAGTAACAGCTGCTTTTAGGATCTTCTGCGGAAAATAGCTTATTGTTCCATTAATTTATGTGGCAAACTTTCTAACCGGCCTGCTTGTGTAACCTCAACGAAATTTAGTTTGCGCTGTAACTCACTCACTGTATCAGCGCCAGCGTAAGTTAAACCAGAGCGTAACCCACCAATAATATCTGCAATAATACCTTCTTGATTATCGCGATAAGCGACTTCCGTAGAAACACCTTCCGCTGTTTTCCACTCATGCATTTGGCCCAAAAAGTCCTCTTGCGCTTCACGAGAGGCCATGCCGCGGTAACGCTTTACTTTAGAACCATCATCTTTAGTCATCACCTCTCCGGGCGTAGGTTCAGTGCCAGCAAGCATGCCACCAATCATGACAAAATCAGCACCAAAGGCTAATGCTTTAACAATATCACCAGAGGTACGAATACCACCATCAGCGACAATTGAACGATCTGTGCGCGCGCAGTCCTGGATACACGTTAACATGGGAACGCCAAAGCCGGTTTTTATTCGGGTACTGCACACTGAACCACCACCGATTCCAGCTTTAATAATATCTGCACCACAGGATGCGAGGTAATCAGCACCCGCATATGTAGCAACATTACCGGCCATAATACAACGAGAACCTAGCAGTTTCCGTAGACTTTTTAGTGTTTTTCCAACATATTTTGCATGGGCATGCGCAACATCAACGCAAAAATAATCAGCACCAGCATCACGTAAAGCTTCCGCACGTTCAAGTTCTGCCGCGGTACAACCTACTGAAACAAAAACAGGCCCTTCACATGCTTGAAATTGAGCAATATTATCTTCAACACTCAAAAACCGATGCAAAGCACCAATCGCACCTTTACTACGCATAAAATTGGCCATCTTACTTTCGGTGATGGTATCCATATTGGAACTTATTACCGGCAATTTTAAGGTCAATTTTTCTAAACGATCAGTAACGCTAATATCCACAACACGTCTGGATTCATGGTGATTATAAGAGGGGACGAGTAAAACATCGTCAAACGTGATCGCTTTAGACATGGTTATTATCCTAAAAGGTGGTACTATAAATGCTCAGCGGCATAATATGCAAGTCTTGATCGTTCACCACGTGTTAATGTCATATGCGCACTATGCTCCCAATGTTTGAAACGATCCACAGCAAAGGTCAAGCCGGATGTGGTTTCAGTTAAGTAAGGGGTATCGATTTGCTTTATATCACCTAAACAAATAATTTTACTCCCAGGACCTGCACGTGTGACTAACGTTTTAATTTGTTTTGACGTAAGATTTTGTGCTTCATCAATGATGATAAACCGATTTAAAAATGTGCGCCCGCGCATAAAGTTTAACGAACGGATTTTGATTTTACTTTGCAATAAATCTTGAGTGGCTCCTCGACCAAAACTACCACCCTCTTGAGTGCCTTGTAAAACCTCCAAATTATCCATTAATGCACCCATCCATGGCGTCATTTTTTCTTCTTCCGTCCCTGGTAAAAACCCAATATCTTCACCTACAGGGATAGTCACACGTGTCATAATAATTTCGGAATAACGATTATGGTCAAGCACTTGCGTAAGCCCTGCTGCAATCGTTAACAATGTTTTACCTGTTCCCGCTGAACCTTGCAGCGTAACAAAATCAATCTCTGGATCAAGCAATAAATTCAATGCAAAATTTTGCTCACGATTGCGCGCATTGATACCCCATATCGCATGTTTATTTTGCGTGTAATCACGCAAGGTTTGAACAATCACACTATCTGATTCAATTTTCCGAACTAAGGCTTGAAATTGATTATCGTGTGTACTGATGCAGTCGTTAGGGTTCCATTCGTTGGTTGAAGGACCACTAATACGATAAAAAGTTTGGCCACTTTCTTGCCATGCCTCCATATTTTTAGCATGCGTATCCCAAAAGTCGTTTTCAAGCAGGTGCATGCCACTATGTAGAAGGTTTACATCATCAAGCACCTGATCGTTATAATAATCTTCAGCACGAATACCAAGAATACCTGCCTTAATTCGAAGATTAATATCCTTAGAAACAATCACTACTTCTTGGGTAGGATCTTTTTTCTGTAATCCCAACGCTGTAGCTAAAATACTATTATCAGCTTTATGTCCGGGAAGAGAAGGTGATGTTATTTGCTCAAAATCATCGGTTTGAAAAAATAACCGTCCACTGGTTTTAACATTATCTTTATTTATGAAGCTAGGAATGGGCAAGCCTGCAACAATTTGATCATGGGTTTTGTTGCTCATCAATTCAACTAACATGCGATTGGTTTGTCGAACGTTGCGAGCGACCTCAGAAAGCCCGGTTTTATGGTTATCTAATTCCTCCAACACCACCATGGGTAGATAAATATCATGTTCTTCAAAACGATACATAGCGCTGGGGTCATGCATTAAAATATTGGTATCGATGACAAACAACTTGCGTTCCATACTGGTCTTATCCATGAATTTATCCTATCTATTCAGATAATTAATTGTGCTGAGGGTACCGCGATGCGTCAAGTAATATTAAGCCTTGTTAGATACAATTTTTCACGACGCCTGCATTGACATTAATGTACCCAAAACATCTGCGACATGTCCATTAACACGAACCTTGCGCCAAACATGCTTTACCACACCTTCGGGGTCAATAATAAACGTACTACGCTCAATGCCAAGAAATTGCTTGCCATACATTGATTTCATTTTAATGACTGCAAACAACTGACAAAGACGCTCGTCTTCATCACTGATAAGCTCAAATGGAAACTGTTGTTTTGCTTTAAAATTCTCATGCGACTTCAAACTATCTCGAGATACTCCCATTACCACTGCATTGCATGCTAAAAATGCCGCATAATTGTCACGAAAATCCTGCCCTTCCAGCGTGCATCCTGACGTTGCATCTTTAGGATAAAAATAAAGAATCAACCATTTACCGCGATAATCATCTAGGTTTTTTTGCAGATTATTTGTAGCATTAAAATAACAAGAGGCTACGCGATCACCTATATTCATAAGACAATTTCCAAAAGATAAAGACCTTAGTCTAGCTAAATTTCTTGATTAACAACAAATTTGGCTTGACCTTAGAGTCTTTCTTAAGCGTAATGCGTTATAATCTTCTTTTTTTGTATTGATTCAGAGTCTGTTATGGCGAGCAACAATCCCAAAAATGCAACCATTGTAGTAAATAAAAAAGCGCGCTTTGATTTTTTCATTGAGGATGAATACGAAGCGGGTCTAGTGCTGCAAGGCTGGGAAATAAAAAGTTTGCGTGCAGGTAAAATTAATTTATCCGATGCGCATGTTATCGTAAAAAACAGCGAAGCATGGCTATTAGGTGCACAAATTCAGCCTCTGCCTACCGCATCTACACATATGCCTCCTGATTCAACTCGCACACGTAAGTTACTATTGAATCGACGTGAGCTGGATCAACTTATAGGTCGTGTTGAACGCCAAGGATACACATTAATACCACTGTCGCTGTATTGGAAAAATAATAAAATAAAAGTGACCGTTGCCTTGGCAAAAGGCAAAAAGGCCCACGATAAACGAGAGACGATAAAAGACCGCGATTGGCAACGCGATCGTTCACGACTTATGAAAAAAAATCATTAAACACGAGGAGACCGTATGTGCGGAATAATGGGAGCTGCGTCACATCGAGACATTAGCAAAGTATTGCTAGAAGGATTAAGACGCCTTGAATACCGTGGTTACGACTCCGCAGGCATTGCTGTCATTGATGGGAACCAGCGTTTAAAACGTCTTAGAATAGAAGGCAAAGTACAGGGATTAGCAGAAGCAATGGCAGAAACAGCTATTGCTGGCAGCACCGGGATTGCCCATACACGCTGGGCAACCCATGGCAAACCATGCGAAGAAAATGCACATCCCCACCTCTCCCATGGTGAGGTTGCCGTGGTTCACAATGGAATCATCGAAAATTATGAAGAACTCCGCCATTATTTGCAGGAAATAGGTTATGAATTTACCTCTGAGACAGATACTGAAGTAGCCGCGCATCTTATTCATTACCACTATCAACAATACCAATCCGTATTGCTTGCCGTGCAAGCAACCGCCGCACAAATGCAAGGCGCATTTTCTTTAGGCGTGATGCATGAAAAGCACCCTCATGAATTAGTTGCCATCCGCAAAGGAAGCCCGCTGGTCATAGGTCTTGGAATGGATGAACACTTTCTTGCATCAGATGCATTGGCTCTTCGCTCTTTTGCCCAATCAGTTATCTATCTTGAAGAAGGTGATAGCGCGTACCTGACTGCCGCAGGGGTAAAAATCTATGATGCCAACAACCAACACGTCGAACGTAAAACCGAACATCTAAAAGACGATTGTCATGCCATTAGCAAAGGGCCTTATCGACATTTTATGTTGAAAGAAATTTTTGAACAGACCAAGGTCTTAGCTGACACCTTAGAAGGCCGAATTGCAAGCCTTGACGTACTAAAAGCAAGTTTTGGCGAACGTGCCAACTCAATTTTTAAACAAACTAAAAACATCCACATTGTAGCATGTGGTACTAGCTACCATGCAGGGTTGGTTGCCAAGTACTGGCTAGAATCATTAACAGGGCTTCCCACTCAAGTAGAAATAGCCAGTGAATATCGATATCGTGATGTGGTTGTAAGCGATAACACGTTGTTTATCACTATTTCACAATCCGGCGAAACAGCAGACACGCTTGCAGCACTTCATAAAGCAAAAAAAATGAATTACTTAGCAAGTTTTGCAATTTGTAACGTAGCCACAAGCAGTTTAGTCCGCGAGTCAGATTGTGTATTTTTGACCCGCGCCGGCGTCGAGATAGGTGTCGCCTCCACAAAAGCATTTACCACACAGCTAACTGCACTTTTGATGCTTGCCACTGCTCTATGCCCTGATAATCGAGCAAAAATCGTACTCGAGGAATTACAACAACTCCCCTCAAACTGTGAACGCGTCTTAAAGATTAATACGGAAGTAGAATCATTGGCAGTTCGCTTTGTTCATAAATCACACGCCTTATTTTTGGGCCGCGGCGTGCAATACCCCATTGCACTTGAGGGCGCATTAAAATTAAAAGAAATTTCCTATATTCATGCAGAAGCCTACCCTGCGGGTGAATTAAAACATGGCCCACTGGCATTAGTCGATGCCGCTATGCCTGTGATAGCCGTTGCACCAAATGATGAATTGTTAGATAAATTGAAATCCAATTTACAAGAAGTCAGTGCCCGCGGCGGAGAATTATTTGTGTTTGTTGATGATTCTCAAGACTGGCCGACCAATGGCGCACATTTAGTGCATGTGCCTACTTGTGGGCATTGGATAGCACCGATTGTTTACACCATCCCGCTGCAATTGCTTGCCTACCATGTAGCTGTAGCAAAAGGTACGGATGTTGACCAGCCACGTAATTTGGCAAAATCAGTAACAGTGGAATAACAACAGTGTTGGACTTAATAAAGGTATTTATTGAATAGGCCCATTATATTTTCAATAATCCCGCTTTATTAGGACAATAATACGGAATAGCGATATAATCGATTCGTTTTTTACCATGTTTTACGGGGATGTGAATGACACAAGAGATGTTGGCGCCAGCGGCGACTATTGCACAAGAACTAAACGTAAAGGTTTCACAAGTTGAAACTGCAATTCGCTTATTGGATGACGGCGCAACAGTACCCTTTATCGCGCGTTATCGCAAAGAAGCAACAGCAGGGCTCGATGATACGCAACTGCGACAACTTGCAGAGCGCCTCCATTACTTACGTGAATTGGATGAGCGTCGTGCTGTGGTAATACAAACTATTCGTGAGCAAGAAAAATTAACACCGGAATTAGAACGCGCTATTCTTGCGGCTGATACGAAAACCCGGCTAGAAGATTTATATTTACCACACCGACCCAAACGACGAACTAAAGCACATATCGCCAAAGAAGCAGGCTTAGACCCGCTTGCACAAGCATTATTAAACGATCCAACGCTGGTTCCAGAACAACACGCGTTACAATTTATTAATACCGAAGCAGGAATTGAACATGTAGAAGCAGCACTTGAAGGCGCACGACAAATTCTCATGGAGCAATTTGCTGAAGACCCTGACTTGCTTAACGAATTACGACAGTATCTCTGGCAACATTGCGTGCTCACCTCCACAGGAGCAAAAGGGAAAAAAGAAAAAGACAGCAAGTTTGCTGATTATTTCGCGTATGCCGAACCTATTCATAAAATTCCTTCACATCGAGCCCTGGCACTGTTTAGAGGTCGTCGTGAAAGCGCACTGCAACTAGCGCTAACCCTGCCGCAAGATCCTAACTACGGTGAAAACCGCGTATCTGCTTACTTTAAAATTTCCGACCAAAAACGCCCTGCCGATCCATGGTTGATGGACGTCGTACGCACAACATGGAAAATTAAATTATTTACAAAACTTGAACTGGAATTATTAAGCCGTTTGCGTGAATTAGCTGATGAAGAGGCGATTCGCGTATTTGCATGTAATTTACGCGACTTATTATTAGCCGCTCCAGCAGGCCCACAAATTACGATTGGTTTAGATCCTGGTATTCGTACCGGTGTCAAAGTGGTTGTCGTTGATGTAACCGGCAAATTGCTGGACTATACAACCATTTTTCCACTTGCCCCTCAAAATGATTGGCATCCAGCCATTGCAACGCTAGCTAAGTTAGCCGCCAAATATAACGTTAACCTTATCAGTATTGGCAATGGTACCGGGTCACGTGAAACTGAACGCCTTGTCACTGAAATGATCAAGATGTACCCCGACTTAAAACTTTCCAAAATTGTGGTCAGTGAAGCAGGGGCATCGGTCTATTCGGCTTCTGCTTTAG
>CAZZGV010000092.1:0-7301 GCA_964654255.1 uncultured Legionella sp.
GCTAATTGTTTGCCTCACTCAACTGTCAAATTTGCTTTCACAATATTAGAAAAAAGAAAATCCTGTTGTTTACCATTCACATCTAAAACCAACGTGCTGTCATTGGCAGATACAATAGTACCAGTAAATTTACGTATGGCAGTAACAGGCTTAAATAATTTAATGTTAACCATTTGGCCAATGCTTTGTTGATATTGCCAATTACTAAACAAGGGTCTAGGAATCCCTGGGGACGAAACCTCTAAACTATAATTCCCAGGAATTGGATCCTCAACATCGAGTAAAGCACTTACCTGTCGACTCACTTGTTCGCAATCTTCAATTCCAATACCATTTTCTTTATCGATGTACACACGCAACAAGGAATGCTTCCCTTGCGCAAGGTATTCGCAACCCCATAGGACGTAACCCATATTTTCAATAGTGGGTTTTAACAATTGCTCAATGTCGTCTCTTACCATAATACTTCTCGTATTTATACACGACTGCAAATATAGATTTAATATTCTTATTGAGAATACCAAGCCATGTTGTGGCAAGGAATCTAATACTATAGATAATAAAAAACCCCATAAATGGGGTCTTAAATATAGTGGTAGCGGGGGCAGGATTTGAACCTACGACCTTCGGGTTATGAGCCCGACGAGCTACCAGGCTGCTCCACCCCGCATCAACTGAGGGCAATTATACGCAGCAGATATAAATATATCAAGCGATTTCGGTATCATTTGATCGTTGTTTTTAAATCAATAGTGACATGTAGCCATTTTAACACCCGAAACAGCGCTTTTAATTTCATTTTTTATAGCTAACCACGTAAAACTAAATGTTATGGGTCCAACCGACCATTAACCCAAAGCCTACGTACCCTAGGACACAGAACCAAGGACTAATTATGCACCGAAGCTAATTCGTTTTAGACTGCAATCCAATGGATTGAATACCAACAATTACAACACGCTCATCATTATCTGATGTATCACCACTTGCGCCTGCTGCTCCTATAATCTCGTTCTTAGCATCTACAATTAAAACACCACCAGGGGCTGCGATAAGTCGCCCTTTTGAAGCAGCAACAGCGCCCGCGATTAAATCGGGGATTTCCTTTGCTTTAATCGCCAGCCCTCGTGATCCTATCCCCATACCAAGTGCACCGTACGCTTTAGCATACGCAATATCAAACCGCAAAATTGCAGCTTTATCTTGGCGTTGGAATGCAATAAGATGCCCACCTGCATCAAGAATTGCAATAGACATAGGCTGTAATGACAATTTGCTACTTTCAAGAAACGCTGCCTCAATAATTGCATTAGCGTTTTCCAGCGATAATGCGCTCATTTTATTATACCCGCTCAACTTAATATGACTAATGTTATAGAATGAGATTATCACTGATCAATGATATAAAACCATCGCATAATTTTTTCATTAAGAAACAGGGTACATGAAAAATTAATCGGCGATGCGTAGTGAATTATATTTTAATTGATCAACTAGGTAGGCTCATAGCCCGAACACTACCTAAATGATTTTTTAAAAATCTAGAAGGGTTTGCAAAACTATTTGTCTTAATTCACATAAAGAATCTAAACTAACTTGCAAATGCACTTATACAAGCAGTAATTAAAACACTTGGAAATAGTCCAAGGTATAACAACGATAAACAATTTGCTGAAAAAACCATAGTGATTGTCTTAGAGAATCCAATTGGAGCTTGATTCTTTGCGTCATCAAAATACATCACTTTAATAATCCGTAAATAATAAAATGCCCCAATTACTGCAAACACAAGTCCAAGAATGGCGACCCACGTCATTTGGGCATCTACCAATGCTTTTAAGACCAGTAATTTTGTGAAAAAACCGACCATTGGTGGGATGCCTGCCATGGAAAGCATCACCAACATCATCATAAAAGCCAGCCAAGGATTACGCTTATTAAGCCCCTTCAGGTCATCAACGGATTCAATTTCAACACCGGAACGTGACATTAAAACAATCAAGCCAAACCCGGCCGCTGATGTTATAGAATAAACAACGACATAGTACAACGCAGCCGCGTAACCACTAGCAGTTGCCGCTAGTATTCCAAACAAAGCATATCCCATGTGAGAAATCGCAGAATAGGCAAGTAAGCGTTTGATATTATTCTGACCTATTGCTAAAAGATTTCCAGCACCTGTCGAAAAAAGCGCCATAATAAGAATCAGTTGCTGCCACTGCGAAGCTATATCTGGCAGACCTAATGCAAGAATCCTCAAGGCCATACCTAACGCAGCAATTTTGGGCGCTGCACCAATAAATAAGGTTACACACGTCGGAGCACCCTGATAAACGTCAGGTACCCACATATGAAACGGCACGGCAGCCAATTTAAAACCAACGCCAGCTACTATAAATACCAAAGCAAACGACAATAAATTACCCTGTTCTTTCCAGCCGATCGAAACAACATTTGCTATCTCAAGCAAATCTAATTTACCAGTAGCTCCATATAGTAACGACATGCCATACAGCAACATGCCCGAAGCAATAGCGCCCATAACAAAATATTTCATGGCAGCTTCTGAGGCATCACTATCGGTTCGACGAACAGCTGTCATTGCATATAAGGGTAACGATAACAACTCTAAGCCTAGATAAACGGTTAATAGTGAATGCGCTGAAACAAGGGTCATCATTCCAAGAGTAGAAAACAATCCTAAAATATAATAATCACCTGTTGGCATTTGACGCTCTTCAATATAATGCCTTGAGTAAATAAAACTTAAAATAACAGTAACACAAATGAATATTTTCATTAAATTAGCTGCATCGTCACTTATAAATAACCCATGAAGAAGAACTGAACTATATTGCCCCACAAAAAAATAACTAACCACGCCTGCAAGAATAAGCCCATTGATAGCACACACAAAAGCAATCGACTTAAACCGATGTCGTAGAAATATATCTGCCAACAACGCAATACACGCTGTGGTGAGGATAATAATTTCTGGTAATGCCAGGTGAATATTATTTAGTAATTCAGTCATGTCTATTTAGCCCTACAATTTTGATTTATCTGCTTCTGCCAAGGTATGGCTTACGGTTTGGTGTACATAGTCAAGAATTGGCTTAGGGTAAATACCCATAGCAACAACCATCACAGCCAATAATACATACGCACTAAGTTCAAATCCGCAAATGTCACGAAGTTGCTCGACCTTTTTATTAACGATAGGGCCAAATATTACGCGCTTGTACATCCATAGAGTATAAGCTGCGCCAATAATCAACGTTGTAGCAGCCCAAAATGCCACCCAAAAACCAGCCTTTATACTACCTAATATAATCATAAACTCACCCACAAAGCCTGAGGTGCCTGGTAGGCCGGCATTAGCCATTGCGAATAACATAAAAAAGGAAGCAAAGATTGGCATAGTATTGACAATCCCACCAAAATCTTTAATTTGTCGGGTGTGCATTCGATCATAAATAAAACCAACACCAGCAAACATTGCGCTAGAAACAAAGGCATGGGAAATCATCACAACAATTGCGCCCTCAAGCACAAGACCTGCGCTGCGTAAACTTGTATAATCTGCGATTGCAAAAATTGCGAAACAGCCTAACGTAACAAAACCCATATGAGATATTGAGGAATACGCAATAAGCCGTTTCATATCCTTTTGGATAATAGCAACCAAACCGACATATACAACGGCAATCAATGAAAGCGCAACCATAACACCCGCATATTTACTGCACGCATCCGGTACAATCGGCAATGCAAAACGAATAAATCCATAAGCGCCGAGTTTCAATAATATAGCGGCCAAAACCACAGAACCACCAGCTGGAGCCTCGGTGTGAGCATCAGGCAACCAGGTGTGAACTGGAAACATTGGGATTTTAATAGCAAATCCAAGGAAAAAAGCTATAAAAATTAATGTTTGCGCAGTCATGTTTAATTTAACGGCATACATCGTTTCAATACTAAAAGAACCCGTGAGATACCCTAAGTATAAGAAGGACGCCAGCATTAATACCGAACCTAAAAAGGTATATAAAAAGAACTTAATAGCCGCATAGACTCGATTATCTGAACCCCAGATACCTATTATAAGATACATTGGAACCAACGTGGCTTCCCAAAATATATAAAATACAATCGCATCCATTGCAGCAAAAACACCGACGAGCAAGCCCTGCATGATCAAGAATGCTGCCAAATATTGTGCAACACGTATTTTGATACTATCCCAAGTGGCTAAAATAACAATTAAGTTGGTAAAAATGCTTAAAACAATTAAAAGCAATGACAATCCATCAACACCAAGATGGTAATGAATACCCAATGCCGGCATCCACGGTACATCGTCAACATACTGCATATTGAAATTATTTGTATCAAATCCCATTAGCAAGGGGATACACATTGCCAAAGTCAGCAATACAATAAATAATGACAGATAGCGCGACACATTGGGATTTTTATCATCACCTGTGAGGAACACAAAAACACCACCAATAATTGGCAGCCAAATCAATAGATTGAGCAAATGATACATACCCTCACCCTAATAATAACCAGCAAAGAAAACCAACAATTCCTAAGACCATTACTGCAACATAATGATACAAATAACCACTTTGAAAACCCTTACCTTTGATAGCAAACCATCTTACTGTGTGCCCAGTACCATTAACAAAAAAGCCATCAATGAGTTTTTGATCGCCAATAGCATAGAAACTTTGACCAAGAGCCTTTACTCCGCGGACAAATACCAAATCATAAAATGAATCAAAGCCATATTTATCCATTAATATTCGATAAATCCTCGAAAATGTCATTGATAATCGTGCAGGTATAGCAGGGTTGGCTATATAACATATCCAGCTAATAGCGATGCCTGCTAAGGTTAACCAAAAAGCCAAAGAGTCAAGAGCTGTAAGCATGCTTCTAAAAGGAGAAACCACTTCATGAGCAAGCTCTGCCAAAACATTATGCTCAGGCAACACAAAAATAGACGCACTTAATAATGTAGGGTTATCAAATAACATGGGCATATAAAATATATATCCCAATATGACTGAAGGAATTGCTAGAACGACCAACGGCAACCAAACAACCCATGGTGACTCATGAACGTGAGATAACGTATCTGCATCCATACGAGGCTTGCCGTGGAACGTCATAAACAACGAGCGGAACGTATAAACCGCAGTAACCATAGCGCCAACGACCACACAGAAATAGGCATAAGAGCTACCTGGTATAGTGGATAATTGTACCGCTTCTATAATCGTGTCCTTTGAATAAAACCCTGCAAACGGAGGAATAGCACAAAGCGCCAAACTGCCGATTAAAAATGTAATGTACGTTATGGGCATCTTTTTGTACAAACCACCCATCTTACGCATATCTTGCTCATGGTGCATCCCGATAATAACTGAACCAGCCGCTAAAAATAACAGCGCCTTGAAACAAGCATGGGTTAAAAGATGGAACATTCCAGCATTGTAGGCGGACACGCCCATAGCGGCCATCATATACCCCAACTGCGATAATGTTGAGTAAGCAATAACTCGCTTAATATCATTCATAACAATCGCTAATAGGCCTGTAAACAACGCTCCAGTAGCACCAATAATTAAAACAAAACTTAATGCAGTGGTAGACAATTCCATCAAAGGTGATATCCGAGCCACCATGAAAACGCCAGCTGTTACCATAGTTGCCGCATGTATAAGTGCGGAAATTGGAGTTGGACCTTCCATAGACTCAGGAAGCCAAACATGCAAAGGAACTTGTGCGGATTTACCCATTGCGCCAACAAATAGCAACAAACAGGTGACAGTTATTACAGGCCAAGGGTGACCACTGAAAATCTCTATACTTTCTTTAGAGAGTGCATTGGCTCCAGCAAATACTGTGGCGTAATCAAGACTGCCTACATAAGCGAGAACTAGACCCATGCCTAGAATAAAACCAAAATCTCCAACCCTATTCACCAAAAATGCTTTTAAACCACCTTGCAGAGCTGATTCTTTGTGGTACCAAAAACTGATAAGCAAATAAGAAACTAATCCAACACCTTCCCAACCAAAAAATAACTGCAAGAAATTATTACCGGTTACTAACATCAACATCATAAATGTAAACAGTGAAATATAGCTAAAAAATCGTTGGTAGCCATCATCATCAGCCATGTAGCCAATACTGTAAACATGAACTAAAAATGACACGAACGTTACTACAACCATCATAACTACAGTAAGCGGGTCAATCAAAAATCCAATGTGAAAAGCAAAAGGAAATAAATCACCACCACTAGCCCAGGTGTATAAATTACTATTAAGGATAGGTTCTGCGCCTGTCAAAATTAATGTTGCTACATATATAGAAAGCACAAGGGACAAGCCAACGCCGACTATTGTCACGCTATGCGCGCCAAGTCGGCCAATTTGTTTGCGGAAAAACCCAGCAATCACTGACCCAATCAGGGGTGCTAAAACAATTATCAAACAGTACTGTAGAATACTCACGCGGCTACCCTTTTAAATGATTCATCTTGCTAACATCAATGTTTTCTCTATTACGATAGAGCAACAAGACAATAGCCAAGCCAATAGCCGCCTCTGCAGCAGCAACGGTCAATATAAAAAACACAAATACTTCACCAGCATTTCCACCATAATAATGAGAAAATGCAACGAAATTAGTATTAACAGCCAACAACATCAATTCAATGCACACCAGTAGAAGAATAACGTTTCTACGGTTTAATATAATACCAACCAAGCTTAGGCTGAATAAAATCGATGTTAATATCAAATAGTGAGTAACCGGTATCATGCCTGGTTCCTTAAGGTTTCATTTTAACTAATTTCACACGATCATCACGACGCGTCATGATCTGCTGCAGAATATTTTGTCTCTTTGAGCGGATCGGATTGCGATGCACCAAGGTAATTGCTGCAATAATCGCAACCAATAGTATTACTGCTGCTAATTCAAATGCAAAAACATAGTCGGTATAGAGCACCATACCAAGAGCTTCAGTGTTAGAAAGCGTCGGTGTGCTCGATGAGGACTTGCCCGGGATATAATCACCCTGAACAGTCTGCTGGATAGCCACAGATGTTTGGACGTCAGTGTCAAAACCACCTTGTGGTATGGCAACGAGCAACAAGCCTACCATTACAGCAACCAAAATCAGACCAAAAGGCAAATACCGTATAAAGTATGACTTTGCAGATTCAATATCAATATTAAGCATCATCACCACAAACAAAAACAATGTCATTACTGCGCCT
>CAZZGV010000093.1:0-7299 GCA_964654255.1 uncultured Legionella sp.
ACCTATTAGAAAAAAAAATTGTTGTTACATTTATTGTTTGAAAGTATTATTAGTTGAATAAAAAAAATTAATTTGAAAAGTTTTTAGGTTGATCAAAGTTGGAAACATTTATAAAAATCCAAGGATTGTTATGACAACCAACGAAATAAACATCAAAATTTGTAGAGTCTATGAGCCCCCTGAAACAAAGGATGGCTTATGGCTTTTAGTAGACCGGTTATGGCCTCACGGTTTAAAGAAAAATAAACTTCCAATTGACGCGTGGTTAAAAGAAATAGCACCCAGTCCAGAGCTAAGAAAATGGTTCAATCATGAACCTGAAAAATGGCTGGACTTTGCAAGTCAATATATCGATGAGCTTGGTAGCAAACAAGAATTAGTTGAAGAAATACTGACAAAAGCCAAAAACAAGGAAGTCGTATTGTTTTATGCGGCAAAAGATAAAAAACACAATCATGCCAGGGTACTAAAAGCTTTTCTTGATTGCTGGCCGAAGAAACCGGAATTGGATTTGTTGGCTACGTCTTCTCATCAATAGAAAGAAATTCTTTCAAGGCAATTTGATTGTCGAGAATATCTGCAAGTGTGTATTCTTTTAAAACAGCCAAAAAGCTTTCTTTGGCATCAAATAAAATACGTTTTAGCTTACAGGCAGGCGCGATACAACAGTTTGCCTTTTCCTTATTAAAACAAGGCACCAAATCAAAATGTGGCTCCAACTTGATAACCAATTCACCCAAATTAATATCAGAGGGATTTTGAGCCATTGTAATACCCCCACTTTTTCCTCGAATGGTTTTAATAGCCCCCATCTTAGATAGATTGTGAATGATCTTCAGTAAATGGTTGGATGATATTGCATAAGCATTGGCAATATCATTAATCGTGCACAATTCTTTTCTAAGAGCAATGTATATCAACGCTCTCAATGAATAATCAGTAAACTGAGTTAACTGCATAAGTAATCCCTCTAAACCATTTCTTGACGGATATGATATATTCTTATAAGATGTATTTTAAATACATCTTATAAGAATATATCATGTCTGAAACATTATTTGAGCGCTTGGGTAGTCAAAACGCCGTCAACACTGCTGTTGATATCTTTTACCGCAAAATGTTAACCGATGATAGAGTCAGTCATTTTTTTGATGATGTAGATATCGAGCAACAAATCCTCAAACAAAAAGGCTTCTTAACCATGGTTTTTGGTGGCCCCAATAATTATAGCGGAAAAAGCATGCGCGAAGGTCATCGCCATTTAATCAAACGTGGATTAAATGATTCCCATGTCGATATTGTTATTGAGCACCTGGGAGCAACTTTGCACGAGTTGGGCGCTAATGAAAAGGATATTCAGGAGGTGGCTGCTATTGCCAATAGCGTGCGTGATGACGTTTTGGACAGGTAGGGCCATGACTGAACTGTATTATAATAAGCAAGTTCTTCATTCAATAGAAGATGAGTCTGTCCTTGATTGCCTGCTACGGCATGATGTTGATTATCCCCATGCCTGTCGCTCAGGAATTTGCCAGGCTTGTTTGATAAAAACAACTGACAGACCAATCGAACCAAAATGGCAGGAAGGTTTGCCTGAAACATTACAATCTCAAGGATATTTTCTTGCTTGTCAGGCTAAACCCGCGAATACTCTTTACCTGAAAGCCCCGGATGCGGCTGAATGTGAACAACAAGCCGTGATTACAGAGCTATGCTCCCTCACTGACAATGTTATTAGAGTAAAAATTTCAACAGAACTTTTGGAAAACTGGGTACCAGGACAATATCTGAATCTGTTGAATCCTGATGGGGTATCGCGAAGTTATTCCATTGCCAACATGCCTGAAAAAGAAGGTTATATTGAGCTGCATATCAAGCTTAAAGACGATGGGGCAATGAGCCAATGGCTTCGGGAAAAAGCAACCGTTGACACAATGGTTCATATTAGAGGACCTTTTGGGAAATGCTACTATATGAATCCAGATCAATCTCCCTTCGAGATACTTTTAGCCGGAACCGGTACTGGATTAGCTCCTTTATTAGGCATCGTCAAAACGGCATTAAGCGAACAACACCAAGGTAAAATCACCTTAATCCATGGGGGCTGTCAGGACGATGATATTTATTATGCTGAAGAACTGCAAACGCTATCAACGTTTTATCCGAGTTTTCAATACATACCCTGCGTATTGAAGAGTAATGGACGTTATCAAGAGTCGGATATTACACAGCAATTATTGATACATTTAAACAATGCCGATAATGTTCAGGTTTATGTGTGTGGTCCAAAAGAAACGACCAATAAACTAAAAACAAAAGCATTTCTAGCTGGAGTCCCCTCATCTAAAATTTACAACGATGCGTTTTTGTAAAAATAAAGACAGGATTTACATGTGATACATGGTCTACATAATTGGTTAGTGCGTAATTAATCTGGCTACTTAACAGATATTGGCAATAATCTAATCGGCCAAATGGTTTTCTGGGGCGGACGATGGCTAGTCTCTATCAGCAAAAAATAATCGTCATCATAGTAAACTAGCTTTCTATTTTAAATGATCTAATCACCATCAGCTATTTGAGACATTTCTTCTATTTGCTCGATCTATTGACCTAATGATGGGGTTTTTCGTAAGCCCTGTATTTAAATCATCACTTAAAAATCCATTGTGGGACACAATCTACACAAATTTATAAACCAACTACTTTACGGTTTTGTGATACCGCTTTAGTTGGGGTAGAGCCCTTTATTTTACAAAGGGCGTGAATTGTTACCTTTGTTATTTATAAAGTGGGTACACCTGTACTCCTTTCTTCTGTCGTTTGGCAAGGCGCTTCTAATAAGGCGAGTCCTAAACTGTTGGCACCAAAAAAAGAGACGGTTCTTTTCACTGCAATTGGACTTATAATTAGTCCACCCAGAAACTTGTTCATGTCTCCTATGCTAATTTTTACAGGGTTTTCGTGGTGTGCAATCAATATCATCACTTGTTCTATTGAAACATCATTCATGTTAATGCTGCATCTGCTCCCATACATGTTTTTCAATATGATTATTGCCATGTTTTTTAAAACAGCATTCTCTATTGCAGGGCCTCCTGAGAGCATTAGTTTATACATCGCTTGACGTATAATTGGATAGATCTCTCTTGTGAAGAGCTCCGCCTCCTCGGCAGGCTGGTTGGTTGTGACGTAGTACCATGTGTTGGTCAGTATTAACATGATAGTGGAAATGTTATCGTTATTTATATGAATGATCTTCATTGCCAATAGACAGTTGATTTTTAACTGCATTAAATCAATTATCTTACCATTAAACGCTGTTTCACAATCATTCAATGCAATTAAAACCAATTCCAGTTTGCTTTGCAAGACACCATCCTCATTTATAGCACAGTATTGGTTTATAAAATCCTCAATATATTTTAGATGACAGGCGTCGATGCAAAGCATATATTTGCAATCAAACTCTATAAATTCGGTTAATAATTTACAATCAGCCGTTACTATTTTTGCAGCATTTTCAGTATCTTGTAGGCACATTCTATGGTGGTAGTTAAAAATGCCTATTTGTTGATTTTTCAGAGTATTATCTGCTTCAGTATGCTTTTTTTCTGCAGCACGACGATATAATCTAGCGGCTTTTTTCATATCGATCGGACCACCGTGCCCATTTTGATGCATGCGTGCGCGATGATACATGGCATCGGCGTTACCTAGTTTGATTGCTTGCTCATAAAGCTCAATAGCTGCAGGTAGATTTACTTGACCTGATTTACCCTTTTGATAAATACGTGCAAGACGGGTTATAGCATCGATATTGCCTAAGGCTATTGCTTTTTCATAAAGTTTAATAGCGGTCTTAATACCTGGCTCATCTGTTTGAGTTTCTTCATATATTATTGCGCATTGCAACATAGCCATTTCGTCATTAAGGGGTATCAGCTGGTGATAAAGTCTAATGGCTGCAGGAAGGTTTACTTCACCGCCTTCGCCCTTTTGATGCATGCATGCGCGTCGAGACATTGCATCGGTATGACCAAGGGTTATCGCCCGGTCATAAAGTGCTGCGGCCTTATACAAGTCTACCGCACCACCTTGACCATTTTGATGCATGACTGCGCGATGATACATAGCATTGGCATTATCAAGCTTTTTGTCTTTTTAATTAAGGACAATGGCTGCAGGAAGGTCTATTTCACCGCTTACACCCTCTTGATGCATGAGTGCGCGTCTAAACATCGCTTCGTCATAACCAAGGTTTATCAATTGGTCATACAGCGCTATCGCTTGAAGATAATTTGCTTCTCCACCATGACCTATTTCATGCAAGTATGCGCGATTGAACATAGCATTGGTATTGCCAAGCTCAATTGCTTGTTCATAAAGGATAATGGCTGCAGGAAAATCCACTCGGCCACCTTGGCCATTTTCATGCATGTGCGCGCGACTGTTCATGGCATCTGCATTACCAAAAATTATGGCTTGCTCAAGAAGACTGATGGCTGCAGAAAAGTTAACTTGACCTGCTTGGCCATATTTGTGCATGCGGGCGCGTTCATACATAGCGCCCACATGTCCACGTTCTATTGCTTGGTCATAAAGTACCGCGGCTTTGTAATAGTCTACTTTACCACCTTGACCTTTTTGATGCATGACTGCACGATTAAACATAGCTCGGCAATTACCAAGCTGTATGGCTTTGTCATAAAGGTTAATCGCTGCAAGTAAATTTTGTTCGCCTTCCTGACCATTTTTATACAAGACGGCCCGATTACACATGGCATTCGCATGACCAAGCTCTATTGCTTGGTCATAAAGCTCAATGGCTGCAGGAATATCTACCTTCCCGCCTTGACCATTTTCATGCATGAATGCGCGACAAAACATAGCAGCGGCGCTACCTTTCGCGATTGCGCGTTCATAAAGATCAATGGCTGCAGGAATGTCTACCTTCCCGCCTTGGCCATTTTGATGCGTGACTGCGCGACAAAACATAGCAGCGGCGCTACCAAGTTGTATTGCTTTTTCATAAAGTTCAATGGCGACTAATACATCTTTCTGACCTCCGCGACCTTTCATGTACATATTTGCGAGGTTACACATCGCATTCACGTTACCAAGTTTGATTGCTTTTCTATAAAGCCCAATCGCAGGTAAATTCAGTTTACCTGCTTGGCTTTGTTGATGCACAAATGCACGTCTATTCATCGCTTCTGCATGACCAAGAGTTGCTGCCTGGTCAAGCAGTGCTATTGCTTGGAGACGGTCTACTTTACCACCAAGGCCTTTTGCGTGCATGAGCGCACGATTAAACATGGCATTAGGAAGACCGAGTTTTATCGCTTGCTCATAAAGCTCAATGGCGGCAACTAAATTTACTTTACCGTATTGGCCATTTTCATGTATGCACGCACGATTAAACATGGCTTCTGCGTTGCCTAATTTTATTGCTTGCTCATAAAGACCAATGGCGGCAACTAAATCCACTTTGGTGCCTTGTCCTTTTTGATACATGCTTGCGCGATTGTTCATGGCTTGAGCATGTCCATATTTTATCGCTTTTTTATAAAGGTCGATGGCAGCAATAAAATCCACATGACCCGCTTGACCATTTTGGTGCATGAGGGCGAGGTTATACATGGCATTTGCATCACCAAGTGCTTTCGCTTTCTGAAAAAGCTCTACAGCGGCGAGTAGATTTACTTCACCGCCATGTCCGAACACATGCATGCGCGCCCGTGCATTCATGGCACTGGTATGGCCAAGGTTTATACCTTGCTCATATAGCGCAATAGATGCATTAAAATCCAACTGATAGTCATGATGAAGTTGAAAAATTCGCCGACTGATATATATGGCATGATGGCTATTTTGAGCAGCATGATCTGAAAAAAACCGGATTAAATCTTGGATAATGTCTTTTGTTTTTATTTTATCGTTGCCTAACATGCTAGATTTTATAAGGGGTTCTAGTAGGTAAGTTTGATGTATCTTTTCTGCTTTTAAATCGTCTATCAATTGTTTGATTAATTCAAGTTGGCTTTTATTGTTAATGTCATTTTGGGTCAGCATAATTAGGCGTTCCTGTTCTTATATTGGCATGTTTTTGTTGTTCACGAGTTTCGCACTTAGCTCATGCAGCTTGAAGCATTAAGATTTTGATCTGTACCTGACAGCGCTCTATTCCACATATTTGTTTGACCTCTCGATGATGGACGTCGACTGACCAACGTGCATCCGTGATATGTTTCACCTGCTCACGTGTTGGGTTTTCCATGTTTGTTGTGACGTAATCAATGCGGCCATTTTTTGCCACAAACTTGAATACAAAAACCCAACCATAACCACGTAAATGAACCGAAAGTCCTTCTTCGAGAATCTCTAATGTTTCTAATCAAACATTATGATTTACAATGCAATTCTTTCTTAATGTTGTGACCCAAATCCACCCATGGGAACGAATAGCGCTCAAATTATTGAGACTTGAATACCAAGCATCCATGACGACCGCAGATGGAGCAATACCTCGTGATTTAGCTAATTTTAACATGTCGCAAAAACGCGTATTTTAATGCATTTTATAAAAGTGCGAAACTCGTGAATACATGTATGCAGCGTGGCTGCTAGGATCTCTAACTCATTTGCTGTCTTTAATATCGATGGCGATTGTAACGCTAATTTAATCGCTTCATCTTTGAGTTTATTTGTGTTTTTTATACACCAAGCAAGTAGGTTGGGTCGAGACCCAACATGAGATCTAAATTGAAAGCTCCAATGTCGGGTCTTGACCCGACCTACGCTTGCTAACTAAAAGCCCATTTCGTGGGCTTAAAAAAAAGAGATAAAGGGTTAAAAAGCCCGCACACAACGAGCACTGAAAGGATTTCCTACGCCGATGGGGTTCTGGGAGCCGCTACCGAAGTTCTGGAGCCACCCGTTGCTAAAACCAATAGAGTTAGACTCGGGGGACGAGGTCCAGTAGTTACTCTGGTTGTCCACATCCGGAAACCCGCCATTAAAATCATTTGGATTGATTGCAAAACGATTATTGAATATTGCTGTCGCCTGGGCTTTATTAGGCAAAAACCAATCCGTGTATCCACCGTCACTTTTATTAACACATTGGGTGCTTGCTGCTACTTGTGAATATACAGCGCCACCTGGCTCATCCGCTGTAGCAGCAACCAGGCCGTGCACGACACCACCAGACAAATAAGTAAAAATACAACGCCGCCTTGCGCTGCTTGCCCAATCATTGTTGAATTTACATAGTCTTTGCTTGCAGGATTAGGGGCT
>CAZZGV010000094.1:0-7280 GCA_964654255.1 uncultured Legionella sp.
GTGAAAAAATTCGTTTTTTGATGAATGATCTTAAATTAAATGAAGATCGCGCAATATTAAAAGCAATTCTAGAAAAAGCCATCCCTAAAACATACCAAGACATGGTACTGATCTATGTTACTGTGGAGGGGATTAAGCAAGGTGAGCTTACTGAAAAAAGTTATGTAAAAAAAATCTATCCCAAGTCGATTCACACTATAGATTGGTCAGCAATTCAAGTATGCACTGCGTCTGGTATTTGTGCTGTTGTGGATCTTGTTTTGCAACGAGAGAATAATTATCAAGGGCTTATATTACAAGAACAGTTTCACCTGGCGGATATATTAGTCAATCGCTTTGGCCAGTATTATGCGTAATCGGGGGGTAAAAACATGGATTTTTTAAAGCGTTTAACTATTCAATCATTAAATGCAGGGGCATTTAGTGGTTATACATGGAAAAATAATAAATCGGTACACTCGTTAGCGTCATTTAATCCTGCTACAGGAGAAAAAATCGCAGAAGTTTCAACATGCTCGATGCAAGATTATCAACAGGTTGTAGAAGACGCTACCCAAGCATTTTTAGCATGGCGAGAAATACCAGCGCCACGACGAGGAGACATTATTCGTCAAATAGGGCAAGCGTTACGTGACTATAAAGATGAGCTAGGAAGTTTGGTTTCATTAGAAATGGGGAAGTCTAAGCAAGAAGGTGATGGTGAAGTGCAGGAAATGATTGATATTGCGGATTTTGCCGTAGGCCAATCACGAATGTTATATGGAAATACCATGCACTCTGAACGTCTCAGACACCGCATGTATGAACAATGGCATCCATATGGAATAGTTGGTGTGATTTCTGCTTTTAATTTTCCAGTGGCCGTATGGGCGTGGAATGCGTTTATTGCGGCTATTTGCGGTAATGTAACACTTTGGAAGCCTTCTGCGAAAACCCCTTTATGTGCCATAGCCGTGCATCAACTATGCGCTAAAATTTTGCAAAAAAACAATTGCCCTAACATTTTCGCGCTGATTATTCCGGAGTCACATGCTATTACCAATACATTGGTCGAAGACTCACGAATCCCCTTACTATCCTTTACAGGATCAACGGCTGTTGGTCGGCAAGTGGCCAGTAAAGTAGCGGTACGTCTTGGTCGTTCAATACTAGAGCTTGGTGGAAATAACGCTATTATTTTGGATGAATCTGCTGATTTGAAACTAGCCATTCCAGCTATTGTTTTTGGAGCGGTGGGTACTGCAGGTCAGCGGTGTACATCTACGCGGCGATTATTCGTTCATGAAGCGATGTATGACGACGTCATTAAACATTTACAACATGCTTATCAACAAATAACCATTGGTGATCCATTAGATCATAAAAATTTAATGGGCCCCTTAGTAGATGCGGCAGCAGTTGAGCAATTTAAAAAGGCCATGGTACGAATTAAAAATGCCGGTGGTCAACTTTTATTTGGTGGCAATGTCATTGATACACCTGGGAACTTTGTCCAACCCACATTGGTAACTGGCTTAGAAAATGATTGTGAGATTGTTCAAGAGGAGACCTTCGCTCCTATTCTTTATGTCATCCCCTTTAAGGATCTAACGCAGGGTATTGAATTACAAAATGGCGTTCCACAAGGATTATCTTCCGCTTTATTTACAAAAAATTTAAAACATGCAGAACAATTTCTGAGCGCCCAAGGTAGTGATTGTGGTATTGCCAATATCAATATTGGTACATCAGGTGCGGAAATTGGAGGCGCTTTTGGTGGTGAAAAAGACACAGGCGGTGGCCGCGAATCAGGCTCTGATGCTTGGAAAGCCTACATGCGTCGTCAAACCAACACCATTAACTGGGGTGAGGATTTACCCTTGGCGCAAGGCATACAATTTAATTTATAAGGAAACTCATTATGCAGGAACCATTTTTCATCAAAAAAATTGCTGTCCTTGGCGCGGGTGTCATGGGTGCGCAAATCGCAGCACATTGTGTGAATGCTGGAATTGAAACATTGTTGTTTGATTTAAGCGCAAAAGAAGGTGGGCATAATGCCATCGTCGACAAGTCTATTGCAAATTTGGCGAAACTAAAGCCTACGCCTTTAGCAACTCCACAAACAAATTTGCTGCTAAAAGCGAGAAATTATGAGGACAATCTTGCTGATCTTTTGAGCTGTGATTTAATCATTGAAGCAATTGCCGAGCGTTTAGATTGGAAAGAGGCTTTATATCAACGTATTGTCCCTTTTTTAAATAAAAAAACCATCTTAGTCAGTAATACATCGGGTTTAAGTATTAATGCATTGGCAAATGTTTTGCCAGAAGCTCTTCGCCCTCAATTTTGCGGTGTGCATTTTTTTAATCCCCCACGTTATATGCACTTAGCAGAATTAATTCCCGCTCATTCAACCGCTGCAGCATTAGTTGATAATTTAGAAAGCTGGTTAACTCGATACTTAGGAAAAGGTGTTGTGCGTGCTAAAGATACACCCAATTTTATAGCTAATCGCATAGGTGTTTTTTCACTATTAGCAACTTTGCACCATGCCGAAACTATGAACTTAGGTCTAGATGAAGTAGATGCACTTACAGGTGCATTACTTGGTCGCCCTAAATCTGCAACGTTTCGTACAATGGATGTTGTTGGGCTGGATACGATGCAACATGTTGTTTCAACCATGGAGCAACAATTAATAGATGACCCCTGGCACAAAGCGTTTGTTTTACCTGATTGGTTAACCCAACTAATAAAACAAGGCCATTTAGGTCAAAAAACAGGGCAGGGTATATATCGTAAAAATGGTAAATCGATAGACGTTTATGATGTCACTCAGGATACTTATCGTGAAGCCAAAGGTACAGTTAACGATGAAATAAAAGCGATTATGAAACTGCCCGACTCCCGTGAGCGTATGCAGCGACTATTGTCGTCAGATCATCCACAAGCTAAATTTCTAGTGGCTTGTTTCCGCGATCTATTCCATTACTGCGCATTTCATGTCGAGGCCATTGCTGACACGGTTAGGGATGTTGATCTTGCCATTCGTTGGGGATTTGGCTGGCAACAAGGGCCCTTCGAAGCATGGCAACATGCAGGTATTGGTGAAATGACCTCTGCTATCCAACAAGCCATTGCAAGTGGTACCTCAATGAGTGATGCATCCTTACCTCTATGGCTATCAAAAATAGATACGTTTTATCGTAAAGAAGGCGCTTTTTCGCCAGCTAACAATGACTATAAAGGACGAAGTAAATTACCGGTATACAAGCGCCAATTTATTGCAGATAGCGTTTTATATGAATCCAGGCGCTCTAGTACAACACTTTATGAAAATGAAGGTGTAATTTTATGGTCGTTGCAAGATGATGTAGCCGTGGTGAGTTTTAAAAGCAAAGCGAATACCATTGGACAATCTGTGATAGATGGTTTTCATAACGCGTTGACTATTGCAGAACAACAATGCCAAGGATTAATTGTATACCAACATGATGCAACTAATTTTAGCTCTGGAGCAGATTTACGCGGTGTCGCTGGTTTGATACAAGCTAATAAATTGGCAGCATTAGATGCAATGATTGCTGAGTTTCAGCAACTGGTGATGCGTATAAAATATAGCTGCATTCCTACTATTGCAGCCTTGCGTGGCCGTGCCTTGGGTGGTGGCTGTGAGCTAATAATGCACTGCAGCCGGGTAGTTGCTGCATTTGAAGCCTATCCAGGGCTGGTTGAGGTGGGTGTTGGGCTTATTCCAGCTGGTGGGGGCTGCAAAGAAATGGCTAAGCGTGCCGCTATAAATGCGCGAGGTAATGATATTTTTGCATTTATACGTCCTTATTTTGAACAAATTGCAACTGCTTTTGTAGCAAATAGCGCGCCTGAGGCTCAACAACGTGGGTATTTACAAGCAACCGATCGTTGGGTGATGCATAGTAATGAGGTTCTTTATGCAGCGCTGGCTGAGGTTCAAGCAATGCAGGCTGGAAATTATCACCCTCCTTTAAACACAACATTTCCTGTGGTAGGTCGCGAAGGTCGTGCGCGTTTGCAAGCAGGATTAGTGAATTGGTTAGAAGGTGGGTTTATATCTCAGCATGATTATTTCCTTGCCTCTGAGATTGCTAATGTTTTATGTGGTGGAGATGTTAACGAGGGCCAGCATGTTGATGAGACATGGATGCTACGGTTAGAAAAACAAGCATTTGTGACGTTGGCAGCAAACCCATTAACACAAGCTCGCATTGGCCACTTATTAGAAACTGGCAAACCACTACGAAATTAAGGGAGATAATGAATGACTAACGTATACGTAGTTGACGTGTTACGAACCCCAGTTGGTAAAGCACCCCGTGGTGTTTTTAAACACACATTGCCAGACGATTTATTAGCACACACTATCAAAAGTTTAATGTCACGTCACAAAGACGTTGATTGGGAAAAAATAGGAGATGTAGTCATTGGTTGTGCTATGCCCGAAGGCGAGCAAGGCATGAACGTAGCTCGCATTGCAACTTTATTAGCCGATTTGCCACAATCAATACCTGCGATGACCATTAATCGTTTTTGCTCGTCTGGTGTGCAAAGCATCGCTACAGCCGCCGCCTCCATTACTACGGGTGATATGCAGCTTGCGTTGGCTGGTGGTGTGGAAAGTATGTCTAAGGTTCCGTTGGGTGGTAATAAATATACGGTTAACCCGTCTATTTTTACTAACGAACATGTTGCGATTGCTTATGGTATGGGAATTACCGCTGAAAATGTTGCTAAGCGTTGGAGTATATCGCGTGAAGAACAAGATATATTCGCCGCAGAAAGTCATAGACGCGCCACTGCCGCGCAAGAGAGAGGGGATTTCCGGACAGAAATTAGTCCGTTTGAAATTACGACAAGGCATGTTGATTTAGCAACGTCAGATATCATTTATAAAAAACGTTTAATTAGTGATGACGAGGGGCCACGTGCAGATACGTCTTATGAGGCTATCGCTCGACTGAAACCTGTTTTTGCAGTTCAAGGAACCGTTACCGCAGGCAATAGCTCGCAGACCAGCGATGGCGCGGGTATTGCGTTGCTTGCTAGTGAAGCAGCTTTAAAGCAGTATAATTTAAAACCAATAGGTCGATTGCTGAGTTTCGCTGTAGCAGGTGTCCCACCAGAAATTATGGGAATAGGCCCCATACATGCGATCCCGCTGGCTTTAAAAAAGGCGGGGTTAACACTTGATCAAATTGATTGGATTGAATTAAACGAAGCGTTTGCAGCTCAAGCGTTGGCGGTAATCAAGGAGCTTAATTTACCCGCGGAGAAAGTGAATCCGCTAGGTGGCGCAATAGCGTTAGGGCATCCATTAGGGGCAACGGGTACAATACGGACTGCTACGTTACTTCATGGATTACGCCGTACAAAAGGACGTTATGGCATGGTAACCATGTGTATTGGTACTGGAATGGGTGCTGCGGCTATTTTTGAGGCGTTGTAGTCACAGAGATGCCAAGATTGGTAGTGTTGATGTTGCTAAGGATCAATACTACCAGTAACAATCGTCTTTATTTGTAATGTGAATAATGTAATGCAATCAAAATGGCCAAGACTACTGCTTTTAGTTGCTTCATGCCCTATATATCATTCTGGTTTGGCTGCGCAAACGACCAACAAATTTTGGTCGTTGATGACGTTAACAGGAAATTATAGTACATTTTTATATTATCTTGAGCCTCAGCTTCGTTTAATTGAAACGAAAGGAGTGTTCAATCAGTTTTTAAATAATGTAGGTGGTGGCTATCAGGTCGCCCCGGATTGGCAACTTTGGTTAGGTCAAACAATTGGTACAACGTCTCAAGATGCAGGCCCAGGTAGTTTTGAGGAGTATCGTATTTGGCAACAAATCGTTTGGCAACATTCAATAAACTCAGTTCGTCTTACTTCACGGACACGGTTAGAACAGCGCAAATCATTAGATTATTCACAATGGGCAAACCGTATTCGTGAGCGTATGTTGGTTAACATTCCATTAACATCAGATTACTCATTGGTGATGAGCGATGAAATTTTAGTTAATCTGAACCGCGTACAATGGATAACAACAAAAACCTGGGATCAAAATAGAGCTTATGTTGGGCTTGTTCGATCATTGTCTAAGACCACGTTTCTAAGTGCAGGGTACATGCACCAATGGATTTTTACTGTTCCAAAACAATCTGATAATGTATTGGTTATTAATTTACAGATTAATTTGGAAACGTAAGGACCATGCGTTGTGTTAATACGGAGTTTTTTAATAATAACCAGACGAAATAAGTATTAAACGCCCCAAATTGGTTAAATTATAACTTAATATTTTCTTAATTATTTTTTGCTACAGTTCTATACAAAATCAAAATCTCAAGGAAAAATATGCCTGTTTTATATATTGATAAAGCTGACCTTGGCGCAGCACGTGCACTTAGTGATGATAATTTCGATTTTAATCAGGCTGCATTCCCTGCTTCTATTAACGAGATAACGTTAGTTGCTCATACTGATTCGTCTCGTAAAACTATTGGCGGCATAAATCCGGCTCAGTTAGCTTTATCGTTTTCAAAAATGATAAAGCATAAGCTCGAATTATCACATGTTTATTTAATTTCTTGTGAGGCAGGTTTAATGAGCGGAGACGAACCATCCTTAGCTCAGAAACTAGCTGATGAAATGAATAGAAAAGGGTTTGCCAATGTGGTGGTTCATGCCATTGCTAATCCAGTTGGCGGGCTAATAGAAGGTATGCGCGTTGAGGTGGTAACAAAGCCAAGTGCTGTACGACCACATGAGCCAATAGGTACATTACGTGCTTTTTATTACAGCGATAAAACAAGCGCTTTGCAAGACGCTAAAATTTTGGCTCTTTCTCAAGAAATAGAGATTTTAGAGAAAGAAAGACTAGGTCTAGACGGTAAGAAACATCTTAGGCAACTTAGACAAGAATATTTAAACCTCACCAGAACTACTAATAAGGGTAAAATTGACATTCTTTCTATTGATGATTATAAAATAGCTATGAATGAAGACCTTAATACATTCACTGCTGATGGGCCTAAATTGGTTATGAGTGCAGCAGTTAGTGCGGCACTATTCTATTTGGAATCTCAAAAAAGAAGTGCAAAAGCTCTCCTTTGGAACGATTGCGTCGCTCATCGGACGGTTCTTTGCCATGGATCGCGATCGAAATTATGTCACACGCACGAAGTTTGCGTATGATCTCCTCACGCAGGGGAAGGGGGAAATCGCCGCGGATTTTTGCGCGGGGGCGCGGGCGTGGT
>CAZZGV010000095.1:0-7259 GCA_964654255.1 uncultured Legionella sp.
TTTGCTTATCTTGGTTTTGCTTATCCTGGTTTTGCTTATCCTGGTTTTGCTTATCCTGGTTTTGCTTATCCTGGTTTTGTTTATCTTGTTGATTTTGTTGATTTTGTTGATTTTGTTGATTTTCTTTTTTTAGTAATTTTTCTAAAATTTTTCGATTGTGTAAAGCATCTTTATTTTCAGGGTTGATTGCCAATGTTTTATCATAGGCATTGATTGCTTCCTGGTATTTGCCTAAATAGGCTAGCGCATTGCCTTGATTATAATAACTATCTTCACTTTTGTTAGATGAGAAGAGTTTAGCTGCTTGCTCATAATTTTTTGCACGAAAAGCAGATGCGGCACGCCAGTCAGGACGAATAAACATATCATGTGCTTCTTTAAATTGTTGTTTATTCATAAGGGCTTGCCCCTGTTGATCTTTGGTTGCCCATAAATCTTGCCAAGTGAATGCATGCATTTGTGTTGTGAGGGATAGCAATACCACCAGCAATGTGTGTTGACAGTTAATTCTCATGGTAACCACCCTCGTCGAAATGCGGGTAGTAAAAAAAATAATGCAGGAATTAAAAACCAACGCCCCTCATCGCGCCACACAGGCACGTTATTTTGTAAATTTGCCGTGTATTGTTGATTAATTTTTGTTGTAGTTAGCCATTGTTCTAAGTCGTTGGATGTATCACTAAACAGGATGACCTCACCGTGCCCTGCATTAGCAAACTCCTTAAATAAAGGGTCCAATGGCGCATCAGTTTGCAGCATAGGCATGATCGAGGTAAAAATATTTAATTTTGATAATGCCTTGGCGGCCTCTATCGCTTCTCTTGAGGGACTTGATGCGGTCATCACTAACAGTTGCCCGTGTTGAAAGCCTGCTTGGGCAATTAATTGGCTTGCTTGATCAAGTGCGCTGCTTAATTGTTGCCCTTCTACAGGCATTATATCCGCGGTAAGTGCGGAGAGAAGCGCATCGATTGTTTGCCCATCATCAGTAAGTGGTGACACGACAAATGGTTCACCGGTATAAACCACCAAGCCGAATTGTCCTGCATCTTTTTGTTGAAATAAATCATGCAATTTGAATTTAGCGCGACTGAGCCGGTCTGGTTTTAAATCATTGATGAGCATGGCGTCAGACATATCAAGCACCACAACACGTGGCTGAATGTGTTGATAGGTGGGAACCGGCAAACGAGTCCAGGTAGGGCCGGCTAAACTAATAATCATCAATAAGGCACTAGCAAAAAGTAGTGATAATGAAAATGTGCGTCGGGTATGGCCTTGATTCTTAATTAAATAGGGCAGTAAATGTGGGTCACACACGTTGCTCCAAGCGGTTGCGATAGATGTTTGACGCAATAAAAACCAGCTTAATAGTACAAGTGGAAGTAACGCCCACAACCATAATGGCCGAATAAAATGAAATTCAGTCATCACAATCAAGCCCTCCTGCGCATAGTGACGCTCAATTTTTCTAATAAATTACATCTATCGGCAAACCAATAAAAAAATAAGAACAGGGCTATGCTTAAGGGCCAAGGATAATAGTCATGTTGTGGACGTAGCGTGGCTTGTTCTTGTGAGGTTGTTTCAATTTGATTAATGGTTTGGTAGATAGCTTGCAATGATTGCATGTCTGTTGCGCGAAAATAACGCCCTCCAGTCATGTTTGCAATTTCTTTTAAGGTGTTTTCATCCAATTCGGCGGTTACATTCATGCCGAACATGTTGCCGGCCATCGGTGGTGTGGATTCTGATCCTAAACCAATTGTATAGACTTTAATTGCATCTGAGCGGGCTAATTCAGCGGCTTTTAGTGGAGGTAGTACGCCTGAATTATTGACGCCATCGGTCAATAAGATAATCATACGGCCTTTTGCTGGAACATTTTGTAATCGTTTTACAGCAAGTCCAAGCGCATCGCCGATGGAGGTGGTTTTGCCTGCTAACCCTACAGTTGCGTCTTCTAGACGCAGCAGGACACTATTGCGATCATGGGTTAGCGGTGTTTGTAAATAAGCGCGACTGCCAAATAAAATTAAACCAATTTTATCGCCAGCTCGCTCTTTAACAAATTGCTCTGCGGTATGTTTGACTACCGCTAAGCGGGTTGTTGGGCGGCCATTCACCACCATGTCGCTCATGTCCATACTGCCAGAAATATCAAGGGCTAACATGATGTTATAGCCTTCGCTTACCAAAGGTTGTGGCTCTCCGACCCAGCGAGGGCCAGCTAACGCAACTATTAATAAAGACCACATCAAAAACAATAAGGTTGTTTTGGTCTGTTTTGCTATCGTGCGTTTTTCTTGTTCTATAATGCTGGCCATGGCATTAAAAAAAGGAACATGAAGTGCCGCAGGTAATTTTAGCTCGGAGCGAGGTATCCAATACCATATCAACCATGGTAGAGGTAATGCGATGAGAGCTAGTGGCCAGGCTAATTCGAACATGGGCGTCTCCGTTGGCGTATCCACGTGTGCGCCATTTGAAACAATAGGTTTAAATCATGCGATAGATTTGGTTGGTAAGGGCCGTCAAGTAATTCGGTGCGTACCTTCTCAAAATCTAGGCCTTTTGAGGAATGGGTTAAAAACGTAATCCATGCCTCTCCTTGTAAACTTGCGACATTACTTCGTGGAAAATACACCAATGCTACGCGTTTTAAGAGTTCGGATATTCGAGCAGCGCTTAATTGATGCCTTTCTTGTTGGTACTGTTCACGATACGTGGCTAGCAGTTTTAAGGCCTGGCGTTTAGCACGATTTTTTATGTAATGGCGTGTTAAAAAATAAGCAGTAGTTGCAAGCGTGATAAGCACCAGTAATGCCAACACATACCAGCCTGGCGCTAAGGGCCACCAGCCAATCGGTGACGGAAGATGAATGTCACGTAATTGTGCCAGCTCTTGTGGAGGAGGATTGATAGCTAAATTATTAGCCATGGCTTCTCCGCGGAAACGTTTGTCGCACCAGTAGCGGTAAATCATCGTTTGCCGTAACCAGTGTATACTGGATTTGCAGGCGTTTTAGGAGTGCTTGTAGTGTAGCAATGCGTTGTTCACAGTAATTAATATAGCCGCGGTTCACAGCATTTATAGTTGTGTCTAAGAGAATTTCTTCGTGGCCGTTGGTGATAGCATAGTGTTGCGGTTTTGGCGGCGCTATTTCTAAAGGGTCACAAAGATGATACACCAAAACATCATTGTGCGTTCGAAGACGACTCAAATGCTGTTCGCTATCGCTGTCCAGGTTGTAAAAATCACTGATTAATACTAAAACTGTGCCTGGTTTAGCGACACGTCGAACACGTTGTAGGGCATAACTTAAGGGTCTATTGGCCGATGACGTTGGTGATGCTGGCATAGCACGAGTGTACTGGCTTAATGCTGCTAAGAAGGGTAAAACGCCAGTTTCTCTGCCGCGCGGAGTAAAATCATTGTGTGTTGTTGCGGAAAAAAGAAAACCGCCGACGCGATCGCCTTGTTTTGCTGCAGTCCAGGCTAGCATAGCCGCCAATTGAGCAGCGACTACAGATTTGAATGCTAAACGTGTACCAAAATACATCGACGGGTTGAAGTCCGCCAAAATCACCACGGGCCGTTCACGCTCTTCTTCATATAATTTGATGTGTGGTCTGCCGGTACGCGCTGTTATCCGCCACTCCATGTGCCTAATTTCATCGCCAGCTTGATAATTACGCACGTCAGAAAAGTCCATACCGCGCCCTCGTACTTTGGAGGTATGATGCCCAGATCGCTGGGCACGGCTTTTGGGATGGTAGCTATTTTTTTGCGCGAAGCGTTGCAAAGCAATTAATTCTGATAGCTCCGCAAAAACTCCATTTGTCATGGCAGCGCGACCAATCGTAAGAGTTCGTCTAAGAAATGATCGCTTGTTATTCCTTCTGCTTCCGCTTCAAAGGTTAATAAAATGCGATGTCGTAATACGTCATGGGCAATAATATGAATGTCATCAGGTGTGACATAATCACGGCCCGCGAGCCAAGCGTGTGCTTTTGCGCATCTATCTAATGCAATGGTGGCACGTGGGCTTGCACCATATCGTAACCAGCGGCCTAGTTCTGGGCTGTACGCACTTGGGTCACGCGTTGCTACGACCAACTGCACAAGATAATTTTCTAGATTTTCACTCGTATGTACCTTTAGCACTTGTTTGCGGGCAGTGAATAAGGCGCTTTGTGGTAATGGTGCAATGGTTGGTTGGGTTGGCTCATCGGAAAATGTATTGGCGGCCAATGCCTCACGTCGGGCTAACATTAAAATATCATGTTCAATTTGTGCATCGGGGTAGCCAATTTTTACATACATTAAAAAACGATCGAGTTGTGCTTCAGGTAATGGGTACGTACCTTCTTGCTCGATGGGATTTTGTGTTGCCATGACTAAAAATAATTCGGGCAATGGGTAAGTTTTGCCACCAATAGTGACTTGGCGTTCGGCCATGGCTTCTAATAATGCTGATTGGACTTTAGCTGGGGCACGGTTAATTTCGTCAGCCAAAACCATGTTATGGAAAATAGGGCCTGGTTGGAACACAAAAGAACCGTCTTCTGGATGATAAACATCCGTGCCGGTTAGGTCGCCAGGTAATAAGTCCGGGGTAAATTGAATGCGGTGAAAATGGCCTTCGACCCCAACGGCTAGTTCTTTGACTGCTCGAGTTTTGGCTAAACCGGGTGCGCCTTCTACCAATAGGTGGCCATCTGCGAGTAATGCAATGAGTAGGCGTGATACTAAATTTTTTTGGCCGAGAATGCGGGAGTTAAGATACGTACTTAACTGTAATAGTTGTTGCTGAACCAACTGCGTAGAAGAAATCTCTGCTTGCTCCATGTGCTCCTCCAAAGGAGGCTAGACACATCACGCTTTTTTTCATGCTGCCTTACGTGCCGAAAATAAGTATGATGTGTCCAATCTCCTAAACAATTTCTACATTATCTGCTTGCGGGCCTTTTTTACCCTGAACAATATTAAATCTAACTGCAACGCCATCTTGCAATGATTTAAAATCGGTTGGTTTGGTTGCTGCGGCGTGGAAAAAATATTCTTGTTTTCCCGCTACGATGAAACCAAAGCGTTTTTTTCTGTCGAAAAATTTAATCGTGCCAGCTATTTTTTCACCCTGGCCTGCGCCTAGAAAAATACGTTTTATGCATTGAATGATACTTTTTATACTCATTAAGGAAGTTCCTGTAAATGTGTGCTCAGGTTATATCGATATGTGTTATAGATAGTCACTTGCAAGGAATCAGCCTGGTCGCACTATTTTATTCCAATTCCGCCGCACAGAGAGATTAGCATTATCTGAGTGTCTGTTCAAAATTATTCATGATTTTTTCATATTTTAAATGATACAATCAAGCGTTTTTACAGATACAAATCAATCGCACAGGAGTTAGTACCTTAATGAAATCAACATTCTTCTTAGCATCTATGGTATTTTTTTTGTCTACATCAGCGATAGCGGTGGATGTGAAACCCACAGAAACGTTGTTACCTGAAACCTTTGTTGTTTACACCGATGGTGTTAGCGTTATTAATCAACCTCAACCAGGTTTTACAGAAACAGCCCTTCCTACGATTAATTTATATAAAGGCACCCCGGGTTGTTATATTGCTTGTTACTCTCGTCAACGAGTCAATTCTGTGTATTCGCTAGATAATTTTTATATGATGGGCCAGGTACGCGTGGCTGGAAAATACGCGGGACGAATGTGTGAACCGACTAATTTCGCTGGAAAAGATATCAGCGGTAATGAGGTTTTTAAAACAATTTGTAGTGAAAAAATTGAAGGCTGCAAAGGCGCGCATTGTTGGGCCGGTGGCGATACTGGCGGTTGGTTTGGGATCCAGTAAATCAATGTTAGGGGGGGGAGCTCCGGGCAACCGTGTCTTAATTTAATTCCCTTATAAGAGTTGTGCGTACATCATCATTAGACTTCTTTGATGCGGTGCTCGAATCCTCATGTACTTATATGTACACTGCGGTTCTCCGCTCCTTTACCCACCCTACATGATTTTTATAATAAAATATCCTAATACATGTAGGGTGGGTAAAGCGCAGCGTGCTCACCGGGTACTTCCCAGCAAGAGTCAGGATTACCCCGTGAACGGTTACTTAATTTATGAGTTCATATACGTTGCCTATGTTTTATGAAAATTTTTTAGATAAACGCTCATACTCATCATGTATAATCTCCATCGGTATTTTATATTCTATGTTTTCAGATTTTAACCGGCGATCGGGGTGATACATCAATGCCAAGTCGTGATAGGATTGTCGTAGCTCTTTCTTTGTGCTGGGGTAACCAAAGAGTTTCATTGCAGCAGTATCTTCTTCTACTCGTTTATTTTCTTTGTTCAAATGAAAGTATAAGTAAATAAAAATGTGTAAAAAAAAATCAAATATAGCTGATATGTCTTTAGAAAGACAAAATGATTTTTTTGCCATATGAGACAAACAGTAGCTAGTAATATACGCTGCTATGGCGGTGTAATCATGAAAAAAAACTAACGATATAGCGAGGTAGACAAAACCAACAATAAATTGTTGGTTTTCAAGCATCGCAAATGCGTCAAAACGTCCAAGCGCATAACTTTGTTCTAACAATGGGTGCATAGATAGAGGAGATATTTCTCGTAAGTAATTTAAAGCGGGCAAATAAGTGTATAATGCAAGTTTATCTACGTAACCACCTACCTCGATTAGTTGCTGATAATTGAGAAGAACGAATAGATGAATAAAAGTTAATATTCCTGATAAAAAAATAGAATAAAGCGAGTATTGTCCAAAAATAATACTATTGAAGTAAAATAAACATAAAATACCTGTGCCATGTTTAATCATTTCTTCCCAAGAATGCGTGGGAAAAGAGGTTGTAAAAATTTTTTTTAAACAACACAACATAATTTGAGACAATTTTTGTCCAATAATGTAAAAAGGTTGATTGTTGAGAAGTAGAATACTCCATGCAATGCTTTGTTCAGTCGCTGTAAATGAATGTCGTAATTTTATTTCTTCACGATGTATTGTAATTAAAAGATCTGATATTTCTTTTTTTAAAGTTAACAAGTTATCTTTATTGTTTTTAAATAATACATCATGAGCTCGCTTTGTGGGTGATACTTGATTGGATAGTTCAAAAAAGCCCTGTTCAAATCCCCTTTTTTTTCCAATGGTTAAGAAATTTATAACATCACGAGCATGCACAATCCCATGAACAGTACTTCTTGTATCGTT
>CAZZGV010000096.1:0-7254 GCA_964654255.1 uncultured Legionella sp.
TGAATTACAATAATAGGTGGGTTTTGTCCACCAGTATGAGCATAACGCAATTTTATACGCCGACCTTTTACTAAAGGTGGTGTGTGTTGCGTTATAAGATCTTGCAATAATCTAGTAATTTTCGGTGTAGCAAATGTTTGTGTGGCTGAAGTATACGCCTCTTGAATATCTTTAAATATTCCACCAACGCCACTACCATGCAATGCTGAAATAAATCGAATTTTAGCGAAATGTGCAAAATGCAAACGACGCGTCAGTTCTTTTTTAATCTGTTCTTTTTGATCTTCCTCTAAACCATCCCATTTGTTAACTAATATAACCAAGGCCTTGCCTGATTCAATAATAAAGCCTAACAAATGCAAATCTTGGTCAGTTAATCCGTCACGCGCATCCAGTAGCATCAAACAGACATGCGATTCTTTTATCGATTGCAATGTTTTAATAACAGAAAATTTTTCAATTTTTTCATCGATTCTAGAACGTCTACGCACACCTGCTGTATCAATAAGAACGTAATGTTGCTCATCACGCTCAAACGGAATAGCAATACTGTCTCTAGTTGTGCCTGGCATGTCATATACGACAACCCGTTCTTCACCAAGAATACGATTTATTAACGTGGACTTGCCTACATTTGGACGACCAGCAAATGCAATTTTTATCTTATTATCGAATGAGCCTACCTCTGGAAGAAGTTCATACGTAGCCGTTAGCTTTTGCAATAAGGCTAACATCCCTCGCCCGTGCGTAGCCGAAATAGCATGTACCTCAGAAAAGCCTAATGATTGGAAATCTGCGCAAGCAATCGCCTCATCCAAGCCATCTACTTTATTAACAATAAGATAAACGGGCTTGTTTATTTTTCGCAGACTTACAGCGATACGTTGATCAACCGCATTTAATCCTGCACGACCATCTACAAGAAAAAAAACAGTATCTGCTTCATCGAGTGCAAATTGCGATTGTTTTGACATTAACGCATCAACAGCCGCATCCTCAACCCCAACACCACCTGTATCAACGACAATAAAGGGTTTATTTTCAAAAACAACATCGCCATACTGCCTGTCTCTTGTTAAACCAGGGAAATCAGCAACCAACGCATCTTGTGTGCGTGTTAATCTATTAAATAATGTCGATTTACCTACATTAGGACGCCCGACTAAAGCAATTACGGGAAACATATATTAGCTCACAGAAAAACGATTTAACCTACCATTAGCAGTCATAACATAAATGTTATTTCCCGCGACCGCTGGTGCAATATCAATTGGCGCACTAAGCTTCGTACGTGCGAGCAATTCACCATTATGGGTACCTAACACGTGCAAATAACCGGTTCTATCACCAACAATCAAACGATGTCCCATTAAAATAGGCTCAGATAATCCACGTGCTTTAAGTGATAATTGCTTCCATTTGACTTGACCATTTTGTCTATCAATTCCCCAAACAACGTCATCACTGTCTGTGACATACAACGTTGTAGCATCTATTGCTAAATTTTTATAAACCGAAGCGGGTTTTCGCCAAATAAATTGGCCTGTACCTAATGACAATGCCCCGACATACCCTTGATAACTTGCCAAGTAGGCAACATCACCACGCACAATTGGGTCAGCATCAATATCTACCAAGCGCTCAACATCACTTGAACCACTTGCAAATGCAATACTTCGTTGCCAAACCACACGACCAGATTGAAGTTCAATCGCATCTAATCGTCCATCGGAGAACCCTATAATAGCCAGTTGGCCCATAATAACAGGCGATGAGCTCGCCTTTAAAATTAAGCTAGGAGAGCCATGTTCTGATACCCAAAGTTTCTCACCTGTTTTCAAATCAAACGCATATACAACACCATCAATTGTTTTTATGATTATTTTATTGGCTGTAATAATTGGTTTGGATAAAGGATCACCAGATAATTTAAATTTTCTTATCTTAACCCCATCTGTTTGCCCAAGTAAAATAACACTCGAGCGACTCGTCCCAACTGCAACATATCCATCAGCAACCGCCGGTCCACTAACTACGCCCTGACTAAGCTGCTTTGACCATATCAATTTCCCAGTATTTCTATTAATTGCCTGGACTGTTCCGCTCGCATTTGCGGTATATATAACATCACCACGGATAACCGGCTTTAATTTAAGATAGGTACTTGCCTTGCTTGATTTACTTAATGCAATCGACCAATCCTCAACCAGCTTTTCCTTTGGCTTAAAATCTTGCAGTTGCATAGGTTTTGGGGTGTTATCCTTTCCCAACAAATAATCATCTATTTGTGTGCATGCTTGTATTAATAACACAAGTCCTGTAATAACTAATTTTCGATTAACACGTAACATACAACCTCATTGGTTAATAAAATCAAGCGTTCATGCTGTAAAAAAGCATAATCATCCTTTTACTACACCGCTTGTAACTTCTCGTCCCGGCCTTTCATGGATTGTGTCATAGCTGCTAATTCATTTGTTTTCATTTCTAAAAAGAGATTGCCCATACCATGCTTTTGCGCTTCGGTGATCGCCTTTCTATAAGACAATACAGCCTCTTGATATTGCCCAGTTGCCGCATAAATATCGCCTCTTAATTCATTCACTACAGGCATATAAGTAGCATCGGTAATCTTAGATAGTTCTACCAACGCTTTATCATACGATTTTTCGGCAGCCAATAAACGGGATAAGCGAATTTGAGCAACTTGTTGTAACACGGGTACTTTTGAGTGAGAAGCAACATACTCAAGCTCTGCCTGAGCTCTTGTGTATTTTTCACGCAAAATATACAGTTTAGCTAGCGTAAGACGCGCGGAATCTGCGTAAACTGTAGTTCCATAATCATTAAGTAATTGATTAGCGTACGCTCTGACCCCTTTATTATCTTGGTTAGAAAAAGCTAACATTAAGTGTTCATAAGCATTGGATGCTTGTTGAGTAATTTTTTCTTGGTGCCAATTCCAATATTTATAGCCTGAAATGACGAGCAATATAATAGAAAGCACAATTGTGATTATATTGTTGTGCCGTTTCCACCATTTTTTTATCGCTTCCAGTTGCTCTGCTTCTGTCATATAAACAGACATGTTTCTCTCCTAAATCATTTCAAATCGTTACAATAGGCTTTGATATATTGACTTAATTCATGCTGAGGTATAGTTACCTGCTCTGCGGCATTACGCAAGTCTTTAATACTAACAGTTTCATCACGTATCTCATCATCACCCAAAATTAATGCCAAGCGCGCACCACTTTTATCTGCTTTTTTAAACTGGCTTTTAAAACTACCGCCCGCTGTTTGAACATTAACCTGATGCTCATCATTTCGTAGTAATTCAGCTAAAACCAACGCCTTTTGTAGCGCATTATTTCCAACAACAATCATATATAAAAAAGGAACAGGCTCTATTACCGGCTGAATTTGAAGCGCTTCTATCAGCAACAACAACCTTTCTATACCCATTGCAAAACCAATTGCCGGTGTAGGATGCCCACCTAACTGCTCAACTAATTTATCAAAGCGACCACCACCACAAACCGTTGCTTGACTACCTAGTTTGTCTGTAACCCACTCAAATACAGTATGGTCATAGTAATCCAAGCCTCGCACTAAAAGTGGATTCACAACATAAGGTATATTAAGACATTGCAAACCTTCACATAAACTCTCAAAATAATGCCGGCTCTCTTCGCTAATAACATCTATTAATTTTGGTGCACCAGCAATTATTGACTGCAGGCCTGGATTTTTACTATCCAAAATGCGCAAGGGATTTTTATCTAATCGTCGCTTACTATCATCATCAAGTTGCTCGAAGTGTGTTTTAAAATAATCAATTAAACTCTCGCGATACATCTGACGCTCACTAAGCGAGCCTAGTGTATTCACCTGTAATTGTATTGCATCAGAAATACCAAGAGCTACCCACAAGCGCTTGCATATGGAGATTAATTCTAGCTCAATTCCAATCCCAGCAATCCCAAACGCCTCAACACCCAATTGATTAAACTGACGATAGCGCCCTTTTTGTGGTCTTTCATGACGAAACATCGGTCCGCAATACCACAATTTTTGCTGCTGATTATGCAATAAACCATGCTCTAAACAGGCTCGCAAACAACTTGCTGTACCTTCGGGTCTTAACGTTAAACTCTCGCCATTCAAATCATTAAAAGTATACATTTCTTTCTCTACAATATCAGTGATTTCACCAATAGTGCGTTTGAATAATTGCGTACTTTCTACTAGCGGCATGCGAATTTCTTGATAACCATAACCTCGCAAGCAGTCTGCGACTATTTGCTCTAAATGCCTCCAAAGGTAGCTTTGATGAGGCAATATATCATTCATTCCGCGTATGGCTTGAATCCGTTCAGACACCTTCTTTCTCCGTTGCCTCAACAGGTTGTAGGCTGGGCAATGATGATGAGTTAGACGATGCTGGTGAAGATAACAATGATCTCATTTTTGATAAATCAGTCAGTCTTATTTCTGTTTCCGTTTTGCTAGGGGATGTTTCCGCGCGATTTACGGTTGAAGGAAAGAAATTTTCATTGTCTTTATTTGTGTACCACCATACGGCAACTGCAGCCAAAACAATAACCGCAAAAAAACCCGTTAACCAGCGAATTGCATGCTCTGCCCTATTGGTTTCTCTACGACTTTGCCATAATGCTTTTTCAACCTTACGCTCCGTCGTTTTATATATGCTATTAAACCTATCCAGTAACGGTTGTGGCTGAAGATTTAATAATTTTGCATAGGCACGCAAATAACCTTTAATAAATACAGGCTCAGGCATACTGTAATAATCATCAGCTTCCAACAACTCTATGAGCTTTACACGCAAGTGCAACTTACCAGCAACGTACTCCAAACTATAGCCCTGCTGCATACGCTCCGCAGCTAACTGCGCACCTGGCTTGCTATCCATGCCCTCTGTAATTTCATCCATTGTTATTGTTGTTGTATTCATTTTTATCTCCGGTGTTGTCCGAAAAGCGATGCAAACGGATTTTATAGTCTGCTTCCAACTCGGTTTTTCCTGCCTGATGAGCAACATTCACAGCTAATCCCAATAATGTCTTATCCTGTAAGGACAAGTTGGGATATTTTTGCAAATAAGCCAGCGCTTTGTCTGGATGCTCTTGTTTCATTTCAAGGGTGACTAACTCATATAACGATTGTTCACGGCTCGGATCTTGCTGAAGTGCTTTTTTAAAGTATTTTTTTGCCTTTTTAAAATCAGGAATAGCCATCGCACATAAACCCGCATTTTCATAAGCACCTGCAGTATGCTCATATTCAATATCATTTACCGCTTTCAAAAAATAGGTTTCTGCTTGGGTATATTGCCCACGCCGACATAAAAAAGCACCATAATTGTTGAATTGCGCACCAGATTTGGGGGCTGCAGCCATAGCTTTTTGATAATAAATCTCAGCCTTGCCCATCTCTCCAGATTTTTCCATAAAATAAGCCATAGAAGCATTCACTTCTGGAGCCTCAGGGGCTTGAGACAGGGCTAACAGTAATTTGTGCTTCGCAAGCGATCGATTACCCTGTTTAAGATAAGCCAGCCCTAGTTGTGCATTATAGATAGCTGCTTCAGCAGGCTTAACTTCTCTAGCAGGAGGAGAATTGTTTGCCTCATCATTATGCTGGCAAGACTGCATCAATAACAAGCCAATAATGGGTAGAAGATAACGTAATTTCAAACCATGCTCACAAACATATTAAAAAATAGTTGCTCATTATAACCGTGAACAGCGGGGATTTCTATTCTGCTTCTGGGATTGACGAAGGCATTGTTGGAGAAAAATGTAATTTCTGCCAACGTTGCGATCGACTTGTTCTATCTTTTACTTCCCCGGCTAACTGCCCACAAGCCGCATCAATATCATCTCCACGCGTTTTACGTGTAATTGTATTGATACCTTTTAACACGAGTTGATCACGAAAGGCATTAATCGTTGCTTGTGAAGAACGCTCGTATTGTGTGAGAGGAAAAGGATTAAATGGAATTAGGTTAACCTTAGACGGGACATTATGTAACAATTTAATTAATTGCGCTGCGTGCTCAGGTTGATCATTAACACCTTTTAGCATTACATACTCAAATGTAACCACACGTTTAGGTTCATTTTTAAAATATTGTCTACATATATTCATTAATTGTTCTAAGGGATATTTTTTATTAATAGGAACTAATTCATTTCGCAACGCATCATTTGGGGCATGCAAAGATACCGCAAGAGATACCGTACTTAACTCGCGTAAACGCTCCATTTCCGGAATCATTCCCGATGTGCTCAGCGTAACGCGTCGCTTTGATAAACCATAAGCCAGGTCATCCATCATGAGGTCCATCGCAGACACAACGTTATCAAAATTCAATAACGGCTCTCCCATGCCCATCATCACAACATTTGTAACACGCTTATCATGTGCACCCTGTTTTTGCGATAATTCACGCACAGCAAGCCAAACTTGGCCAATGATTTCTGCTGTTGACAAATTCCGATTAAAACCTTGTTTACCAGTTGAACAAAAACTACAGTTTAATGCGCAGCCAACTTGTGAAGAAACGCATAACGTTCCGCGCTTTGCCTCAGGAATAAAAACCGTTTCTATACAATTCCCACAATCTAGTTTTAACAACCACTTATGCGTACCATCATTGGATTTTTGACAAGTAACAATTTCAGGTAAACGAATTTCAGCCATTTGACCAAGACGCTCACGCAATGCTTTCCCAATGTTGGTCATTTGCTCAAAATCGGTCAAACCAACTTGATGAATCCACTGCATCAATTGTTGAGCGCGAAAAGGTTTTTCACCGCAATCACTCATTAATTGGCGCATTTGTAAATAAGTTAAATCAAGTAAGTTAATTTTCTGATTCATCAGAGGTTCCAACGCAAAACCACACTATTTTAGAAGTTAAAAATACCAAGGTGCCATGAAATACAGGGGCTAGTGCAAATAGCACATAACCCCCTAACACCAACTTAATTTCGTTCACACACGTCATGTGGCTCAAAAAAATAAGCAATTTCTTGTGCTGCTGTTTCAGCTGAATCAGAACCATGTACAGCATTGGCATCAATACTATCAGCAAAATCAGCACGTATAGTTCCAGGGGCCGCTTCTTTAGGATTGGTCGCACCCATAATTTCACGATGTTTCATGATAGCATTTTCACCACTTAAAACCTGGATCATTACAGGACCTGAAATCATAAATTTAACC
>CAZZGV010000097.1:0-7188 GCA_964654255.1 uncultured Legionella sp.
TCCGTTAAACTGACTTGAAATGAGTCACGCTTAAATAAACGCTGCATGTAAGCCTGTATTCCTTTTGCTTCTGATGAAATGTCTATACCCAATTGTGGTAAGCGCCAAAGCAAGGGAGCTAATGCACAATCCAACAATGAAAATTCATCACTAAGAAAAAAGGGTTTATCAGCAAAAATAGGTTCCAACGAAATTAAGCTTTCATGTAACAATTCACGAGCCGATTCAACATTATCGCCCTTGTTAATTTGCTGCAACAAACAATACCAATCGTGTTCGATTCGATGCATCATCTTGCGTGTTTCAGCTCTTGCAACTGGATAAACAGGCAATAAAGGTGGGTGAGGGAAACGTTCGTCTAAATACTCCATAATAATACGAGCTTCATACAGAACTAAATCACGATCGATTAATGTAGGCACTGTTCCATAGGGATTGACTGCTAATAAATCACTAGTAGCTTCACCCGTTTTGGTAGGCATAATATCTACATTTACCCCTTTTTCTGCCAATACAATTCGAACCTGATGACTATACACATCATCGTTATCTGAATACAAAGACATGATCGTACGCTTTGCAACAATAGCCATCAATAACTCCTCGTCATCCGTTAAAGGTCACTATTTTACCATACTTTCACTGTTCGTGGTGATAAGGTTTTGACAATTTAAACAACAAAGCACAAAAGATAGACTTCCAGTCACTTTTTTAAACGACATTATTATTTTATATCCCGCCAATATGCTTTTTTTAATTGATAAGCTATAGTCAAAAACACCAACAAAAAGAAAATAACAAACCACCCCATCTTATACCGCGTTAATTTAGCAGGCTCAGCGACATAGGCCATAAACGCTACTAAATCTTGTAAAGCGCTATCAAACTCCCGAGCATTCATTTCGCCTGGCTCTACTAAGCGCAGCTCATTTAACAACGTACCTTTTGAACCATCTTTTTGTGATATTGCAATCACTTTCCCTGCTAAAGGCGCTAAAACATTAGGCATCCCCACATCAGGTAATAATACATTATTACTACCAAATGGACGGGTTGTGTCAACATAAAAACTTTTCAGATATGTATACAACCATGCAGGGCTGTATTGTCGAGCTGATAATGATAAATCGGGTGGGACGCGACCAAACCATTCACGAGCATCACTAGCCGGCATACTAATTTCTATAGGATCTTCTATTTTTGCACTTGTAAAAATAAGGTTGTTGATCAATAAATCCTTATCAATATCGCCGGTAAAGGTAGTCAATCCCAAATCGTTTGCCATACGGTTGTAACGCATATATCGCAACGAGTGACAACCAGAGCAATAATTCATAAATAATTTTGCCCCTCGTTGCACGCTTGCCATATCGCGTATATTTATCTTAACAGGTAATAATGTTACTTCCGCAGCGACGACCTGTAAGCATAGAAAGACCATAATAACACCATGAAAAATTTTACTCATAGTCTCTCCGGAGGAGCGGAAGATGTTTCATACCGGCTATAAAAAGGCATCAATACAAAATAAGCAAAATAGAGGATTGCAAAAATCCGAGCTGCTATTTGGCTTAATGGTGTCATCGTTACCATCCCTAAATAGCCCAACATACAAAAACTAACAACAAAAGCTATTAAAGCAGATTTCGAATACATGCCTTTGTATCGCATTGAGCGCACTGAGCTTCTATCCAGCCAAGGCAGGAACAACAAGATAATGATAGAGCTACCCATCGTAAGCACACCAAACAACTTGTTCGGTATTGCTCGTAACATGGCATAAAATGGCGTTAAATACCAAACAGGCGCAATGTGCTCCGGGGTTGTTAGAGGATCAGCTGGTGTAAAATTATCATGCTCTAAAAAATACCCACCCATATCAGGAACAAAAAACACCACTGCAAAAAAAACAATTAAAAAAACCAAGACCGCTACCAAATCTTTAACCGTGTAATAAGGATGAAACGGTATCCCATCAAGCGGTTTACCCTTTTCATCCAGATGTTTTTTAATATCAATACCTTCTGGATTATTAGACCCTACCTTATGCAAAGCAACTAAGTGCAAAAAGACTAAAAATAACAACAATAAAGGGATCCCAATCACGTGCAAAGCAAAAAAACGCTGTAAGGTAGCATTAGCAACGGTAAAGTCTCCACGCAGCCAAGTCACTAAGGTCTCACCAACATAAGGTATAGCACCAAACAATGAGGTGATAACTTCCGCGCCCCAATATGACATTTGCCCCCAGGGTAATAAATAACCAAAGAATGCCTCTGCTATCAAGAGAATAAATAGCGCCATCCCTAATAGCCATACCAATTCTCGTGGTTTTTGGTACGAACCATAAAGTAAACTGCGGAACATATGAAGATAGATCACAATAAAAAATGCTGAGGCGCCGGTTGAGTGCATATAACGTAAAATCCAGCCATAATTGACATCGCGCATGATATATTCCACAGAATTAAAGGCTTCTGCCGCGGTTGGGGTGTAAAACATCGTCAGCCATAAACCAGTAACAAGTTGATTTAATAAAACAACCAACGCTAACGAGCCAAATAAATAGTAAAAATTAAAATTTTTGGGGACATAATATTCGCTAACATGCTTTTTCCATGTACTTATTAAAGGAAAGCGCGCATCGATCCAACGTATTAATCCATTCATCTTCTATCCTTTGCACAACTTTTTTTAAGCGCCTTCACCAATGATAATCTCGTGTTCACTGATAAATCGGTAAGGAGGCACTTCTAAATTTATAGGGGCCGGAACACTTTTAAAAACTCGACCAGCAAGATCAAAAGTGGATCCATGGCACGGGCAATAAAAACCACCAGGCCAGTCAGGTCCTAATTCTTTCTCATCGGGTTTGTATTTTGGTGAACAGCCAAGATGTGTACAGATTCCAACTAACACCAAATACTCTGGCTTAATCGAACGGTATTTATTTTTTGCATAGTCAGGCTGTTGGTCAACCAAAGAATCTGGATCGCGCAAGCGCGCTTTATCCTGATCCAAATGATTCAACATACCAGGCGTCCGACGAATAATCCAAACGGGTTTTCCTCGCCATTCAACAGTAACTTGTTGCCCCGGTTCCATCTTACTCAAATCCACTTGCACAGGAGCACCTGCCGCCTCAGCTTTAGCACTTGGCATCCAAGAAGAAACCAACGGCTTTAGCGCACATAAAGCACCTACACCACCCAAAACACAGGTAGAAGTGACTAAGAAGCGGCGGCGTTGCTCATCGATAGACGCATCTTGATGTTGCCTCTCTTCAAGGTGGGACTCAACCTGATTCTCGATCTTTGGATCCATGACTTGCTCTACTCTGGGCGAGATGGTCTTTACAAATTTTAACTATATATAACAAAAAATTAGGTATTTGGGAACGAACGTCTCAGAGAACCAAGGAGTAACTGAATTATATGAGTAATAATATGGCAGCGATATGCAAGGAAATTGACCACTTAGAATTCAATGAATTATAGTCGAGCACGCAGAATCGTCCCTTAAACAAGCCTCTAGTTTCTAAACGCACAAACAAAAAACCCCACAAAAGTGGGGTTTTGATAAAAAAATTTCTTTTAACGCTTGGAGTACTGTGTTGCACGACGAGCTTTGTGCAAACCAACTTTTTTCCGTTCTACACGGCGTGAGTCACGTGTTAATAAACCACGCGCACGTAATTTGCGACGAAATGAATCAGCTTGTGGCTCAGCATCTTCTGCCATATCTTTTTCATCGTATTGAACTAACGCTCTAGCTATACCTAAACGAATAGCACCAGCTTGGCCAGATATTCCACCGCCTACCACAGTAGCGTAGATATCAAATTTCTTGAGGACATCTACTGCTTCAAGAGGCTGTCTGATAACCATGCATGATGTTTCACGGCCAAAATAATCTTCTAAGGCACGATTATTAACTTTAATCTCACCTTTACCTGGACGTAGGAACACCCGTGCGGATGAACTTTTTCTGCGGCCAGTACCATAGTATTGCTGCAATTCAGCCATAATACTTATTCCTCAATCTCAAGTTGCTTGGGTTGCTGTGCGGTATGTGGATGCTCTGTGCCGACATAAATCTTCAGCTTGCGAAACATCTCTCTGCCCAATGGATTCTTGGGAAGCATCCCTTTCACTGCACGCTCGATAATACGAGCAGGATTTTTTGCCTGCATCTTATCGAAAGTCATCGATTTTATACCACCTGGAAATCCAGTGTGGTTGTAATAGACTTTTTCTTTAAACTTACGACCAGTTACAGTCACTTTTTCTGCGTTGGTAACAATAATGTAGTCACCCGTATCAACGTGTGGGGTATATTCTGCTTTGTGTTTACCGCGTAAACGACGAGCAATTTCTGTGGCAAGGCGACCCAATACTTGTTCGCTGGCATCAACCACATACCAATCACGTTTAACTTCGTGTGCTTTGGCGCTAAATGTTTTCATTAAACTAACTCCGTACCGCCCAAATAATAATCTTTTAATAGTCGTGGACGGGCGATTTTAACCAAAACACGATTAAGGTACAAGTAAAATATCTATTTTATTCCATAGAATTGATTAATAACCGCTCTACAGTACCCCCGGCCACCAAATGCGTCATGATAATTTCATCAATATCGGCAAATGAGGTGTAAGTATACCACACACTTTCGGGATATATGACTAAGCATGGACCAAGACTACAACGACCTAGACAGCCTGACTTGCTCACTCTAAATTTTCCAGGACCGTGCAAACCGAGCTCGACTAGTTTTGTTTTGAGATATTCAACATAAGGAAGGCCTCCTGAGTTGGCGCAACACTGCTTCTCAAGACTTTTCTGGTTTGTGCAAAGAAATATATGTTTTGTATAATGATTCAAGATTATCTCATATGTAAGAGGAGCTATCTACACAACCAAGACATAGGCATCCGTGTTTCGTATATGCTCTACTTGTTTAAACAGCTTAGTTTTCAAAATAACAACGCCCACTAGGCAACATATACTTGCCTAGTGGGCGTTATCTGCAGCAACAACCTTATTTATTTCGCGCTTCTATTTTGGTTTTTAATTTGAGACCGGGCTTAAATGTCACAACTCGACGTGCCGCCACCGGAATTTCTTCACCGGTTTTGGGATTCCTACCTGGTCGTTGCGGTTTATCTCGCAATGTAAAATTGCCGAAACCAGACAATTTCACATGTTCACCGCCTTCAAGGGCAAACCTAATTTCTTCAAAAAATTCCTCAACAATATCTTTGGCATCAGGTTTGGCAAGGTTTACAGCATTACACAAGGCATCGGCCATAATAGCTTTGCTCAAAGCATTCACGATTAGTCCCTCAATATAATGGCAAATTCATGTTCCAGTTTGTTAATTATAGCACTGATTATCGCATTGATCTCTGTATCAACCAGTGTGCGATTATCGTCTTGTAATATCAAGGCTATAGCCAAACTTTTTTTATCAACAGGAATTCCTTCACCAGTATAGACATCAAAAATATCAAAAGACTTTAACCACTCCGCAGCAACAACCTCACGCACAGCCTTTTCAATCTGTCCTGCTCGAACGTCTTTATTCACCAACAAAGATAAGTCGCGTCTAACTTGAGGATATTTTGATATGGACTGATAACGAGACGGTTGTTGATTAACTAAACCATTCAACGACAATTCAAACAACATAACCTCGTGCGGAATCTGTAGTTCCTCCATCAAACGAGGATGCAAAACACCTAACCAGCCAATCTCTTTGTCATCTAACAAAATACGAGCCGTTTTACCAGGATGCAATGCTGGATTTTCGCTTGGCACAAACTCAATATTATGTAGGTTTAATCCCGCGAACAATGATTGCACATCTCCTTTCATATCATAAAAATCAAATACGCCAGATGCTTCGCTCCAGTTCAGCTCACCGTACTCTCCGGTTAATAACCCGGCCACGCAGGACATTTCTTTTACGTCAGCACCATGTCCTTGAAAAACCACACCACGTTCAAAAAGCTTGATAGCAGGTTGTTGGCGATTCATATTGTAGATCATGGCAGCCAACAATCCTGGCCACATACCCACACGCATCACCGAAAGTTCCGACGAAATAGGATTTAGCAACTCCATGAACGGTGTGTCAGGGTAAAGCTCTTGCTGCAAAACCGGGTCAACGAAGCTGTAGTTAATCGTTTCATGATAACCCCTACTGCTTAAAAATGCGGTAATTTTCCTGGATAACTGCTCATGACTATTAGGCTCGCCTGCTTGCATAGTCGCCAGCAGTGGCTTTGCCTTAATATTGTCATAACCATAAAGACGAATGACCTCTTCTACTAAATCAACATCCAAGGCAATATCAAAGCGATGAGAAGGAACACCAACAACCCAATTATCTTGCTTGCAGTCCACCGTCATGCCTAAGTTTTTTAAACATTGACGCATAAAATCCTCAGGAATCTCTACGCCGGTTAACTGTTTAACTTTATAGGGATTAAATAAAACGGTTACTTTAGCGGGCAAAGTTGACTTGGTAACCATTGTGATTGGCCCAGCTTTGCCGCCGACGATCGACAACAGTAATTCTGTGGCTCGCTCTAATGCTGTTACTTGCAGCACCGGGTCAACGCCTCGCTCAAAACGCTGTGATGAATCTGTAAATAAACCATACTTCCTGGCGACACCTGCAACGACTAGTGGATTGAAAAAAGCACTTTCAAGAAATATATCGGTTGTACTATCCTGTACAGCACTAAATTCCCCACCCATAATACCAGCCATGGCTAATGCTTTTTCATTATCGGCAATCACTAACACATTGTCATTCAATGTAATTTCTTGGCCATCTAATAGTACCAAGACTTCATTTTTATGTGCAAAGCGTACTGTAATATTTTTTTCAATAGTTTGATAATCAAATGCATGCATGGGCTGCCCAAGCTCTAACATAACATAATTCGTTACATCAACCACCGGATGAATAACGCGTACTCCACTGCGTCGCAAACGCTCCGTCATCCACAACGGTGTAATAGCATTTGAATTGATACCACGAATAATACGCCCGCAATACTGCGGACACGCCTCTGGTACGTTTAAGTCAATAGCAACGACGTCATCTATTGTAGGTTCATTAATGACAGGCGAGAACGCTCGCATAGATAGGTTATTTAAGGCAGCTACTTCTCGAGCC
>CAZZGV010000098.1:0-7181 GCA_964654255.1 uncultured Legionella sp.
GTTGTTAATTGAGGTTTAATCAGCCCTCAGCACCATATAATATTTTCTTAATAATTTTTGTCTATAATGAGTTTTTTCTTCTTTTTAATAGACAATTTTTATGCCTTCCTCTGAAATTTCACATATTGTTTTAATGGGTGATAGCCTTTCCGATCGTGGAACAATGGATCATCGGCATTTGTTGGGTTTTATCCCTATGGATGGATTAAGCGGGTTGAAGACTACGTCACCGAGAGGACGTTTTACTAATGGATTTACTTGGAGCGATGATATATTTGTATCCTTTGCCAACGAATTTGGTATTAAGCAGTTGGAGCGTGATACGTCTAGCGCTGTACGCGATGAGCTTTTAGAAGGATTACTTGATGAACAACTTAGTGTTCATACCAGACCTCAACAAGACGATACTGATATTGCTGATGCATTGATTGATGAAGAACCACAAGTAAAGAGACTTGTTGAGAAGAGCTATTCTTTAAATAAAAATTTAAGGTTTGATTATGAAGGGCAGGTGCTTGCTCGTAGTTATGCTGAAGGTGGTTTAACGGCACATGATTATAGCTGGTCATTTATTAGTAGCATTACGTTGTTCTTTAGCCGTTTAATTTTATCGACATTAGGTAAAAAACGTAAAGAACTGTTAGCCGATGATAAAAAGCACGGCATAACGGACGCTTCTAAAGCGAAAACGTTAGTGATGGAGTGGTCAGGAGCTAATGATTTAATTACTGTTAATAGAAAACCAACACGTGAAGAGGTTGATAAAGCAGTGCGCGCTCGCATACAAAATGTTAATGAGTTGATTAAACATGGCTATAAGCATTTTGTATTATTTGATTTGCCTAACCTTGGATTAACACCACGTTATAAGGGAAGCGCGGGGGAAGCAGATGCCACAGACTGTTGTAACTATTTTAATGAGGAATTAAAAAGAGCATGTATAACCTTGGCTCAGCAATATCCAGAATGTTCTATTGATGTATTTGAGGTAAGTAAAACATTTGAGCAAATTTATAACAATCCTGACGCGCATGGGTTTGATATTGAAAAGCGTAGCCAGGCATATACCGCAACAGATGAATTTAAAATTAGAAAAGATCGAACGTCTCCTGCACCTGGGTTTATGTTTTGGGATGGTGTTCATCCAAGTGCTCACATGCATGCTTTATTGAGTGACGCTGCTTATCGCAAATACGCTACAATTTATAATTTTACGCAGCCCAAAGTAGAGCCGCGAGACAAAATAAAAATGCCTGAAACCGAGGTGGAGTTATTGGCGATATTTCGAGCGGCCTATGAAGAAAAATTCAACCAAGATAAGCGCGGATTTCTGGGATTTTTTAAACGCTCAAATATTGCATATCAACATGCTGATCTGAAAACAATTTTAAAGCATGCTTTATACAATGGTGGGCATCGCTCATTTGCAGTGTTGAAAGAATTAGGTTGGCTTGATCAGAATAAACAGTTGATTCCTGATAATTTAGCTTTAGAGAACGCATTGGAGCATGTAAACGCAGCTCATGATCATCAGGTGGCTCCTCTTGGAAAGAGTATATAGTAGGCATAGATAAATCAAGCGGCAAAACATCAGTAAAGTTTAGATATAAATGATGTTTTGCCTTTTTTGATTCTAGAGCTTAATTGCCGGACTTTCTTCTATCTCAGTTTGTTCTAAATAGTTTTTAAGTTCGATTTCTATTTTTTCAAACGCAGTTTTTCCACACATAGGTGGAGTGGTCTCAGTTAAATTAAAGTCTTCAGGAAGAACCTGTTTATAATGTTCAGTGTATAACTGACATAAATGTTGTAAAAATAACTCAATAGACTCAGGGCAATCGTTTGTTACTAGCGTAAAAATCAGATCCCATAGTTCTATATGGTCAGTACGTTGTGGGCCACGATTAAGACCGATGGTATGATGTGTAAATGATTTAGAAGACTCTGGTGGATTAAATTGGTCTATTATTTGTTCGGGCGCAAACAGTTCTGGAAAAAGAAAGCCTAATGTAAGTCCCAATGCATACATGTCACTTTTTTCATTTACATGCATAAAATTTTTAGTTTTCAAGTCCCAATAGAGCGCTGGATGTAAGTATCTTGTTGTAAATATTTGTTTTGTATTGGACTCTCCTTTATAGCGAACAGAATCAAAATCAATAAGGGTTAATGATGCTTTAGTTTTAGATAGAATTACATTGCTTGGTTTTATGTCACCATGAATAATTCCGCTGGCGTGTAGCTTCGCGATTTGTTTGGTGAGTTTTATAGCTGGCAAAATACGTTCAGTTATTAAACCATATTTTTCTGGAGGTGTTTTCGATAAAATTTGTCCTGGTTCCCAATCAGTGAGTAAATAGCGTTTATTGTTATTACAAAATACGACGCCAGTTTCTCTTCCTAATAACAGTGAGCAAAAACTAGTTCGTAGCGCCAGAGATAACTCTAACGCTGGATTGGTGGCTTTAAATATCTTTATAGCAAATTTCCGTTCATGGCCTATAAATCCTTGTTTAACGCTTTTAGCATAACCACCATGAGGGTAGGTTTTCATTGGATGGTGTTCAACTCGAAACTTTATTTTTATGGGGTTATCATTACGATATAAAGTGAAAAAGGAGTTAAATTCACCTGTTTCCTTTCTTGACTCTTTTACACACAGGAAAAAATTGGATGGAAGGGGGGCTGTATAGGGTTCTTGTGTTGCGGGGAAATACGGTTTTCTTGGTATTTGTGTTTGTATAGTATTCCAAGCAAAAACTGTTTGGCGCATTCTAATTTGATTTACCCTCAAGACAATGAGCTGCTGCAAAGCAATTGTATATTCTAACCCGTATAATAACCTGCCAGCACAATTGATTGGTGCTTGTCCTGATTGTAAAAATAGAATGGAATGATGTAAATACAGAATTTCTTGCTGAATTTTATCAAGTTGTTCTCTCCTCAGGTGAGGATGTAAGGTTATTTTTTGTTGTGGTAATGGTTTATATACGGGCGAGAAAAAAAGACTTGTAAATGGTGAGCATACGCATTGTTTGAAACGAGTAATAAAATGCTTTAAAGCTATATCATTAAAATGATCATTGTCAGACAGGTAATGCAAAAAAGGAATGACTTGGGCTGATGGGATATTTAATTGCACGGTTAAAAAACCAATTAAAAAATTTAAATCGTTTTTATCAGCTTGCAATAATTCCGCAATTTTAGTTACTTCAGATGATTGATTTACACAAAGCCTTAGAATAGTGTCGTTATCGCTGGGCATAAATATAATATCGTAAATCATTTAATGTATCCCTACTTTATCCGTACTGACTATTATTCATGAAGGTTCTTTTGCTAGCAAGCATAAGAGCATGCGATGTAGGGGCTTCGACGGCATAATAAACTTTTGTTATAGTCTCTCAAGACATAGCTGAAAGGTAAAAAAATTGAAAATGTGGTGGGGTATTTTGTTGATAGTTTTGCCAACCAGTGTATTGAGTTGGAATGCCTTAGGCCACCGTTTGGTAGCAGAAATAGCGTATGACCAAATGACGCCACATGCTCGGCAGGTATTTAACAGTTATAATCATGCGTTGGATAAAGTATATAAACCACAAAGTTGGGTTAATAGCGCTGTTTGGCTGGATACATTACGCTATCAAGATGTAAGTTGGTTTTCTTTTATGCATTATATAGATTTACCCTTTTCTGAAGACAACAGTCCTTTGCCTACGCCACAAGAAAGTAATGCAGTATGGGCAATTGATAAATCAACACATACTTTAACTAATCGCTATGCGACAAATTTTGACAAAGGTATTGCATTGCGAGTACTTATTCATGTCGTTGGCGATCTACATCAACCGCTACACGCGGCAACTAAAATAAGTACAACTCTTCCAACAGGTGATCGTGGTGGGAATCTGGTCATTTTGCCACATAATCCAGTCGCTAAAAACTTGCATGCTTATTGGGATAAAGGTGCGGGTTTATTAGGGCAAAAAAAACGATACAGTCCATTACAAATTAAGCGACAAGCGATCCAAATAGAACAGCGTTGGGCATGCAGCTCTTTGTTACTGGATACGAAACCTATTCAATGGGCGCAGGAGTCTCATGAGATTGCAATAAACAGCGCGTATCGGTTACCCATTGATAATCATTATCAACATATTGCCCAACAAATTTCTGAAAAACGCATTGCACTTGCCGGGTGTCGTTTAGGTCGATTGCTGAATAAAATAGCTCAAAATACACCGGATTCAATAGGATAACGATAGTTAAAAGCACGTAAAACGCATCTAGCATATTCGCAATGTAATGTTTAAAATGCTTTAAAATTAATCTAACAAGGCTTTGTTATGCCAGAGTTGCCAGAGGTCGAAACTACTATGCGCGGTTTGAGGCCGCATCTTGAAAATGCCGTAGTTCAGGATGTAGTGGTGCGGTTTCCTACGTTACGTTGGCCGATTCCTTCCACGTTGGGCCTTGATTTAGCTCAACAGAAAGTCTCGCAGCTATCCCGCCGCGGCAAGTATATATTAATAGCTGTTAAGAAAGGCACGCTTATTATTCATCTTGGGATGTCCGGTAGTCTGCGTATTGTTACAACGTTAACCACACCTCGCCGTCATGATCATGTTGATATCGTTTTTTCGGACCAAAAAATACTGCGTTACCATGATCCGCGTCGATTTGGAGCAATACTCTGGACGGAGGCTGAGCCTAGTTTGCATCCATTATTAGCTCTATTAGGTGTGGAACCACTGAGTGCTGATTTTACGCCGCAATACCTTCAACAGAAAGCCGGTGTGCGACGCATTGCGATTAAATCCTTTATTATGGATAGTCATATTGTGGTTGGTGTTGGTAATATTTATGCGGCAGAAGCTTTGTTTTTAGCTAAAATACATCCCACCGCATCAGCAGGTCTTTTAACATTACAACAGTATCAGCGCTTAGTGGAATCAATTCGTTATGTATTAGAGTCAGCAATTCATCAAGGCGGCACTACATTAAAAGACTTCGTGAACAGCGATGGCAAGCCTGGATATTTTGCTCAAAAATTAAATGTGTATGGTAGGGTAGGGCAACCGTGTGTTGCGTGTCAAACGATACTAAAACATTTAACGATAGGGCAGCGAAGTACGGTGTTTTGTGAGTATTGCCAACAGTACTGAGCAGATAAGCTAAACAGGCCCATTTCCACTAATCCAAACTTGCAATAATAAAATAACGGTGATAAGAAGCGTGCCAAAGCTAAACCAGAAATAGCTTGTTAAACCCGTGGAGGGGAACTCTTCACGAAACACATTTAATAATACAGAGCCTGCTAAAAATGCAAGCATAAAGGCAGCTACGAGAATGTTTACTGGATCAAAAATTACTGCAAATATCCAGCCTATAAATAACGCACAAATCAATACAAATCGACCAAGATGATTAAAGCGCGTTGGATAAAAACGTGAAAATTTTTGGTCAGTTAATACAAAATGCAATGCCATTGCAAACGTAAATAATGCGGTAGCGGTAAGGCTTACAACAGTGCGTAATGCCATTGTGTAGGTGATTAAAAAATTATAAAGACAAAACATCATTAAATGTAACTCATACACCAGAACATCATTATGCCCATTGGTACGATAACGCTCGGCTATTATTTCTAAACCATAATAAATAAGAAAGCCGAGTAAAGCGACGATGTAAATCAATAGCTCAGTAAATGGCGTGAGCCAATGATTGCTCTCTAAAAAGCGGCCAATAGGCTTATTGTATTCCACCAAATCAGGCATCATATGTAAAAACACATAAGCTACCGCCACACCGCCCGCAAAAGAGACAAAACCGCGCCCATCTCCAGGCAAATGATTGGCGAACCATGGACTTACATAATGAAAAATGGCCAAAAAGAGCGTTGCTAAGAACGCAACCCATAAGTGTGATGCGTTTATCAATAACATAAGACGCTTCTCCTGTTCTTAGCAACTATTGGTATATTATGGCTTTTGAAGTGATTCCATTACTGCGCCTAAAAAGCGTGTTGCTTCACCGCCAGTTACTGCACGGTGATCAAAGCTCAACGACAATGGCAATAAGCGGTGTGACGCAATCATTCCATTATGACTGACTGCTGCCTCATATAGTCGACCTACAGCGAGAATAGCTACCATTGGTGGCACAATGATAGGACTTGCAAAGCGACCAGCAAATTTACCAAAATTTGATAAGGTGAGTGTTGCTCCTTTTAAATTTTCAGGAGGGACAGAACGTTCACGTACAGCATGTTTATAGTTATTGATAATAGTACGTAACTCCTTGTCAGAATAGGCTGCTACATCATGAATAACCGGTACAAAAAGGCCTTCATCACTATCCATTGCTATGCCTAAATGAAGCTTATCAAAACATTTACGTGCGTTGTGAGCTGTATTAAACCAAGCATTTAAAGCAGGTTCTTTTGTGCAGGCAAAGTGGATGGCTTGAATAAGTCGAATTGTAATATCGGTGCCTTCCTTCCAGCAGGCAATGTCTGCTTCATCAAAAATGCTAACGGGAACTACTTCTTGATGTGACTGCACCATGCTAGTTAACATAGCCCGTCGCACACCACGCAACGGTTCAAACCCTTCGGGAGGTTGAGATGTTTTATCAGCCGCTTGTTGCACATCGTCACGCGTTATCATGCCGTGATCACCAGTACCTGTTAGCAAGCTAAGATCGATATTTAATTTTTTTGCAAGTGTTTTTACAGCAGGTGTGGCTTTGATACGTGGCTTGTTAGTAACTGCGCCGATGGTAAAGGTGTCGTCACTTATTTCACTACTTTCTTCAAGATGACCAACCACGGTTCCTTTATCAACGCGCGGGGTGACTTCTGCTTCAAAGGCGACCAATGGTTGTCCTGTTTTAATGATATCACCTGGTTGCCCATAAAATTTAACAATGGTCCCACTTTGAGGGCAGGGAACGTCAACAACTGCTTTTGCTGTTTCCATGGAAACCAAGGGTTGATCGGCTTTTACCGTATCACCTTCCTTTACAAACCATTCATGAATTTCAGCGTCAGGCAAACCTTCACCCAAATCTGGCAAATTAAAAATATTCATTATTACTCCATGATGCTAAGAACACTGTCTTTAATACGAGCAACGCTCGGTATATAGTGTTTTTCCAATTGAAAATAAGGCATAACTACA
>CAZZGV010000099.1:0-7063 GCA_964654255.1 uncultured Legionella sp.
TTCATTAGGTTTTGATAAAATAGTTGCCAAAACAAAATCATTCGTTTCTTTTTTAGAATGTTGTTTAAGTTCAAATGGGTTCGTTGGTTAACTAGAGTGAGTAGTGCACCAGTTAAAACAATAATAATTCCCATGATATATTGTAATTTCATAGGTTCCCCTAGTAGGGTAACTCCCCAAATTACGACAAATATTGGTTCTAATACTGATAAAATAGCTGCTTTTTCAGAGTGAATATGATTAAGGCTGTACATAAGCAGTAACACAGGTGCGGCTGTAGACACTATGCCAATGCCGCAAAGATCAAGCCAAATGCTCCGAGCAGTCGGGATCATGAGAGAATGATTTAGGCAAGAAAAGAAAAAAAATGTTGTTGCACATCCTGAGCAAATCATCAGCGTCGAAAGCATGGGTGTTAGCGATGTTATTTTTTTGCTAGAAATGATGTAACCTGCATAAGATAGAGCAGAAAAAATAGAAAATACAATACCTACTATATCTATTCGTACTTCATTTTTATCAATAAAAAAACACATCCCAATGATGATGATTGCTAGCGCAAAATAATAAATCGTAGGAATTTCTTTTTTAAAGATACAGTGATTAAGCAGCATGATCATGGCGGGAAAAGTAAACATGATCACCATCGCAAGTCCTGAGCCAATGTAGGGGCATGCTAGAAAATAGAGCCAGGTTGATAGGCTGTAAAAAATAGCGCCATTAATAAATGCGACACACATGTCCTTGTGGGGCACTTGCTTGGGGCTTGTTAAAAGCAAGACTATCCCTATAGTCACGCTTGCAATCATGAAGCGCCAAAACAGCATATTGGTTATAGACATCGATGAATGAATAATGCTAACACCAAAATAGCCCACGAAGCCATATAAAAAACCCGATAAAATAGCGTATATAGCGCCGCGTTGTTCAATAGAAATCATGGTGTCTTTATTCCCCCTTAAGTAAATAAGTATTAATTTTAAACTAAAAGTAAATTGCTGCCCTTGATTCTCAGCGCAACTCCTCTTACTATCCGCCTTTTAGTTCTTAGAGTGGCACATTATGAGGCTTTGTCTTGACGTTGGGAATTCTCATGTTTATGGCGGGGTGTTTGCGAATGGCGACATTTGTTTGCGCTTTCGTCATACCTCAAAGGTTAGTACGTCTGATGAGCTCGGTATTTTTTTAAAAAATGTTATACGAGAAAATCAATGCTCGCCTGAAGCTATTAGTGATATTGCTGTATGTTCTGTTGTTCCCCAATTTGATTACTCTCTACGAGCTGCTTGTGTTAAATATTTTTCGGTTGATCCGTTTTTTTTACAAGCTGGTGTTAAAACTGGGTTGAATATTAAATACCGTAACCCAGGAGATGTCGGTGCTGATCGTATTGCGAATGCTATTGCTGCAACGCATAGTTTTCCTGGTCAGAACTTAATCATTATTGATTTTGGTACTGCAACGACATTCTGTGTTATCAATTCTCAAAAAGAATACTTAGGTGGCGTGATTTTACCCGGAGTTCGTTTAGCCGTAGATGCATTGGCATTGAACACCGCAAAATTACCATCTGTAGAAATAGTTAAAGTAAAGCAAGTTGTAGGGCGCTCAACAATTGAAAGTATTCAATCGGGTGTTTTTTATGGGGCAATTGGTGCCTGTCGTGAACTGATTGATCGTATTAAAAAAGAAGTGTTTTTAGGGATGGATGTTTTAGTGTTAGCTACGGGCGGTTTTGCACCGTTGTTTGATAAACAGGATATTTATGATCAGCATTTGCCCGATTTGGTGTTGCATGGTGTACGTATAGCCGCTGAAATGAACGTTTGATGTAATTCTTTGTGTAACTTCTAAAATAATTCATACTGTCTATAAAAAAAACAAGATGAGCGCTGGTGCTAAATTAACAGCCCTGTTTTTGATAAAAAGTGGTGTTTTGGCTTGACGCTTATGAAAATGTGTTTCTATAGTGTAGAAAAGTGGTTTAAAATAACTAAAAAGTGGAGAATTGTGGGAGTTGGTTTCCACAAGGAAAAAAATCATGTTTCGTGGGATAACTGCAATAAACATTGATGGTAAAGGGCGCCTTGCAGTCCCAACGCGTTATCGTGAGGCATTAGGGGACGAAGAGCGCGCTTCACTGGTCGTAACTATCGATACTGAAGAAACATGTTTATTGCTATATCCAACAATACAGTGGCAAGTTATTGAAGATAATTTGCAGCGTTTGCCTAGCTTTAATGCAGCAGCTAGACGCATTCAACGCTTGTTAATTGGTCATGCTACAGATGTAGAGTTAGATGGTAATGGGCGTGTGTTGTTACCACAGTTGCTGCGTGATTATGCCCATCTTGATAAACGAGTCGTTATGATAGGGCAAGGCAATAAATTTGAAGTTTGGGATGAGGCCTTGTGGCAATCCAGACGAGAGCAGTGGTTGGTAGATGAGGCATCTAGAGAAGATGGATTGCCAGATGAAATGAAAACGTTTTCTCTGTAATGGAAAATAATTATGACCGCACATCATTCGGTCTTACTGCAAGAATCAATTAATGGCCTAGCGATTAACGCTGGAGGTATCTATATTGATGGTACCTTTGGTCGTGGCGGCCATAGCAAGGCTATATTGCAACATTTGAATCAATCTGGGCGTTTAATAGCTATTGATAAAGATCATGAAGCTATTTTACACGCTAAACAATATTTTTCTGATGACCCTCGTTTTACTATCGTTCGTGGTTCTTTTGGGAATTTGACAGAGATTGCTAATCAATTTGGTGTGCATGGTCGGATTAATGGTATTTTGCTTGATCTGGGGGTATCTTCACCGCAACTGGATAATCCAGCACGTGGTTTTAGTTTTATGCAGCATGGTCCTTTGGATATGCGTATGGATTTAGAGCAAGATTTGGATGCTGCGCGCTTTATAAATAGAGCAGAAGCAGATGAAATGGCCAGGGTGTTTAAGGAATATGGCGAAGAACGCTTTGCTCGTCGAATTGCTGGCGCTATTGTTAGCGCACGTGAAGAAAGTCCTATTTTAACGACAGAAGCATTAGCAGAAATTGTAAAAGCAGCTAATCCTAAATGGGAAAAGCATAAACACCCCGCAACTCGAGTGTTCCAAGCTATTCGTATTCATATTAATCGCGAATTAACCGATTTAATGGCTTGTTTGAATCAGTGCGTGTCTGCATTGGCTGTTGGAGGACGTTTGGTCGTTATTAGTTTTCATTCGTTAGAAGATCGTATTGTTAAGCAGTTTATGCGCACAGAAGAACAAGGCCTTTGTCCTCCACCAGGCGTGCCTATTAAGGCTGCTGAGATAAAAACGTGTTTCAAACGCATTGGTAAAGCGATTAAACCCCAAGATGAGGAAATAAAACAGAATATTCGTTCCCGAAGTGCTGTGCTTAGGATAGGAGAAAAAATAGCATGAACGCTGCAGCCAGACAAATAAATCAAAGTAATCTTTTTAGTGGGCACCTGTCTGATATGAAGCTATCCAGGTCGCTATGGCAGTATATTATTCTATTGTTTGCTGTGTTGAGTAGCGCATTGGCAGTAGTGTATATCACTAATTTGCATCGACTGACGTTTAGTCAATTACAAATGGCAGAGCAGCAATCACACCAGCTTCAGCTTCAATGGGGGCAATTGTTGCTTGAGCAAGCAAGTCTTGCGACACCTGGTAGAGTACAGGAATTAGCTGCTGAAAAACTACATATGGTGCTGCCAACTGATAAACAGACTATTATTTTGCGTGTGCGATGAAAAAAACGCATCACCAAGCAAGATTAATTTTTATAGCGTTTTTTTTTGTATTGATTCTAGGCACCTTAGTTTGGCGCATGTTTGATCTCACCATCATGGATCGCCAATTTTTACTGGGGCAGGGTGATGCTCGTAGTTTACGAGTCGTTACTCTTCCTGCATACCGTGGCATGATCATTGATAGAGAAAATGCACCAATAGCTGTGAGTACACCTGTTCAATCCGTATGGATAAATCCAAAAACGTTTATCGCGAGTAAAAAACAGTTAGATGAGCTGGCAGCATTATTAGGTATTTCTAGTAAACAATTATCGTTGCGAGTAAAACAGTCTGGTCGACGTGAGTTTGTTTATTTGCAGCGTCAATTGCCCCCAATGCTTGCAAAAAAAATTGAAGAATTAAAAATACCAGGTTTGAATTTTCAAGAAGAATTTAAAAGGTATTATCCTGAGGGGGATAGTGTTGCTCAATTGGTTGGTTTTACAAATGTTGATGATAATGGCATAGAAGGGTTAGAACTTGCCTATCAGCAATGGTTAATGGGGGTTAGTGGTAAAAAACGTGTTGTAATAGACAGAATGGGTCGAATTATTGAGGAGCTTGGTGTTACCAAGGAACCGCGGCCGGGTAATGTATTACAGCTTAGTATTGATAGGCGCATTCAATTTTTTGCTTATCATGAGCTAAAAAACACCGTAGAAAAATTTGGAGCTAAATCGGGATCAGTTATCGTTTTAGATACCGAAAATGGTGAGGTTCTTGCAGTTGCTAATTTTCCTTCATTTAATCCTAATGCAAGGTTTCGCTACACGTTAGATAGTTATCGTAATAAAGCACTAACGGATTTGTTTGAGCCTGGTTCTGTTATTAAGCCTTTTAGTATAGCTAGTGCGTTGGAAAGTGGACATTTTACGCCAAATACCGTTATTGATACTCGACCGAGCTGGATGGTTGTGCATGGTCGGATGATTCGAGATATTCATAATTATGGTGTGTTAGATGTTGTTGGCGTACTTCAACGCTCGAGTAACGTCGGCGTATCAAAAATGGTATTGGTGAGTCCTCCTGAGCAATTGATAGGTTTGTTGACACGCGCTGGAATAGGCCAACGCACTGAAAGTGGTTATCCTGGAGAAAGCGAAGGTTCTATTGTTAAAGTAATTGATGCCAATCCTTTTGTGCTGGCAACGTTAAGTTTTGGTTACGGTATGTCTGTTACTGCGTTGCAGTTGGCAAAAAGTTATTTAATTTTTGCTAATCAAGGACAATTGTTGCCTATTAGTTTGTTGCATAATCAACCGCGAGAAGCGGGAAAACAAGTTATCAATCCTACTACAGCGAATCAAGTTTTGGCTATGTTAGAAGCAGTGGTTAATGGAGCAGATGGAACAGGTAAAGCAGCCCAGGTGTCTGGGTATCGCGTAGCCGGTAAAACCGGTACTGCTCGAATTGCCGGTAAAAAAGGGTATGAGGAGCGACGTTATATTTCTAGTTTTGTGGGGATCGCGCCTGTATCGAAACCACGATTGATTGTTGCTGTTGTGATTCATGAGCCAACACATGCGGGCTATTATGCAGCAACCGTTGCAGCGCCACTTTTTTCGAAAGTGATGGGCTCAGCGCTTCGTATTCTTGATATTCCTCCCGATGAACAGACGGGAGACCAAAATGAAACTAACTGAGTTATTGCGTCCTTGGTTGACACAAGAGCTGCCTGAATGTGACATTTTAGGCTTGCAGAATGATAGTCGCCGCGTCAAGCCTGGTTATTTATTTATTGCATATCCAGGTGAAGCAGCCGATGGACGATTATTTATAGAACAGGCAATACGTGCAGGTGCATCTGCGATTGTGTATGAATCAGAACACTTACCATTGACTGTTTCTTTGCCAACGACGATGCCATGTGTGCCTGTTGTAGATGTAGCAAAAAAACTCTCGGCTATTGCTTGTCGTTTTTATGGCTATCCAACACGAGCTTTATCAGTTACAGGTGTTACCGGAACAAATGGAAAAACAACCATTGCTTATCAACTAGCTCAGGCGTATGGTTTGCTTGGAGAAAAAGCCGCTTATATAGGGACATTGGGGCAAGGTGATGTCCATGCCTTACAACCGTTACTTAATACGACTCCTGATGCATTATGCTTGCAAACGCTTTTAAATGAGTATAAGCATGTTGGTGTTCGTCAGCTTTGTATGGAGGTATCTTCTCATGCACTGAGCCAAGGGCGTGTGGAGAATATTGATTTTAGCTGTGCTATTTATACAAATCTTAGTCATGATCACCTTGACTATCATCACACGATGCAAGCGTATGCTGCGGCAAAAGCTGCGTTGTTTGCAGTGTCTACCCTTAAATCAGCCGTTATTAATCATGATGATGCTTTTAGCGAGCAGATGATAGAAAGATTGTTGCCAACGTGTAGAAAATTAACCTATGGCTTGCAGCCAGGGTGCGATGTGCAAGCGGTGAAATGGCAAACGAGTATGGTAGGGAGCACCATGGATATCGTATCTCCATGGGGGCGCCATCACGTTCGTGTAAATTTACTGGGTAAATTTAATATTTATAATAGCTTGGCGGTTTTTACAAGTTTATTGGCGCAAGGCATACCTGTAGATCAGGTGGTTGAGGTTATGAGCAAACTAGTTGCCTCACCTGGGCGTATGGAGGTTGTTTCACAGGAGCCTTGTGTGATTGTTGATTATGCTCATACGCCAGATGCTTTAGAAAATGTATTAACGACGCTGCAGACATTAAAGCAGGGACGCTTAGGTGTTGTGTTTGGTTGTGGTGGTGATCGAGATAAAACCAAGCGGCCAATTATGGGCGGTATTGCTAGTCAATATGCTGATTTTGCAGTTGTTACTAGTGATAACCCAAGAACTGAAGATCCAGTGCAAATTGTTAATGATGTTGCAGAGGGGCTTTTGCCTGGGGCACAAGCAATAAAAATTATTGATAGAGAAGAAGCCATTCAATATGCATTGAATATGGCCGAACCACGGGATATTGTTTTAATTGCCGGCAAAGGCCATGAGTCCTATCAGCAAATTGGAACACAACGTTTTGATTTTTCAGATCAAAATGTGGTGAGAAAATTATTGGGTGGGTAATATGAAATATGCGTTGATAATATTTGAAGGTTTACGCCCGTTAACTTAAAGGGCGTAAATGTTTATAAGATAATTTTTTAATAGCTACGCAATATTTTGTGGTATGCTTTATTCGTAAACGTTCACGCCTCTTGTAAAACAGGAGGCGTAAAATAATTCTGAATAGCTT
>CAZZGV010000100.1:0-7040 GCA_964654255.1 uncultured Legionella sp.
TTTTAGCACTCTAATACATATTATAAATAGTCAGCGAACGCCACGCCCCCCTGCGCCGCCTCCAGTACCAGCACCACTAAGCTCTTCACAAATACTCAATACTTCTACAATACCTGTAGCCAGTTCCACTACTACACTAGAATCCCCTAAAGCTTCACCAGCACCTGAAGCAAGCTCTTCTGTCGCACTAGTATCCCCTACTGCATCTCCAACACCTGCAACTAGCTCTTCTGCCGCCCCAGAATCTCCTAATGCTTCACCAACACCTAAAGCTAATTCATCCACTGCATTAGAGTCTCCCAAAGCCTCCCCAACGCGCGCTGCCGATTCTTCAACTCCACTAGAATCTCCCCAAGCCTCCCCAACACCTGAAGCAAGCCCTTCAACTCCACCCGAATCGCCCAAACCATCACCAACACCTGCAGCCAGCCCCTCTATTAAACCAAAAGCATCTGCTACTTCAAAAGCTCCCGCACCATCAAAAACGCCTACTATTTTTACCAGTACTTTCTCTCCTGCACCTTCAACAAGCGCGCAACCACCACTTCTTGGAGAAGATACACCAAGAGGCAACAGCGCAACTATAGGGATAGCCATAGGCGTCAGTGCTGGTATTTTTGCCTTTGTGTTGGTCATCATAGGATGTATATATCTTTATAATCGGTTGCGTCCTAGACAAGCTGAACAGCTCGCTGATAAAAATGTCGTTCCTATGGTAGAAAATCCCCTGGCTATCACCAATTCTGCCAAACTTAAACTGCGTGCATCATCAGCATGGGACGCTACTTACGATACGGGCGACAAACCAACTACAGCTACTAGCGCTACAACTTGGGACCCTACATACGACACAGGTGCAAAAAAAAATAAAGCTAAGTCACAACCAACCAGTGCCTCAGAATGGAACGACACTTACAGCACAGGCGCATCCCCAAATATGACTTATTCAAAACGAAGCAGTACCTCAGAATGGGGCCCAACTTACAATATACCTATGCAACAAGAAGGAAGTGAAGAGCCATCCAGCTACGCCGTTGTTGCAAGTTCTTTGCCTCAACGCAATGGTGCTGCTCCGAAATTTGATAGCGCATATGTCGAACATCCAACTATGCTCCCAAAACAACTAAGAGCTCCAGCATCTCACAATAGCCGTAGAACCACTGACCTCAACAAACAAAGTACTGACAGCACTCATTCATCTACACCTTGTTGACTCATTTAGGATACTTGAGAGATTTTATCGAGCAGGTATCCTATCTTACCCTCCTCTTTCTATTTCCCTAAACAAGTACTGTCTTGGCATATTTTTGCGTCTTTCATCCACAAATATTATTTTTTGTTCTGAACTTTAGATATGTTTATAAACAACCGTCAAAAGATCGTCTTTTTGAACGTCAACGAAGCCATCATAAGCAATGTTCAATTGAAATTCCGCTCAGCTTCGCTGATGCTTGCAATAGCAGATTATTGGCTTTTTTTACTCACATAATTAACGTTGAGTTAATAAAACACATAGGTAGTTTATGAACATGGCCCCAACCCACCTGACGTTCATAAAGCATTTATAGTTTAAACGACTATACAACAAACTCTTTATCTATTAATGTTTTGCTTATTTTTACATGATCACTAAAAGGATTTACCAAGTCATGTTAAATCGCTCATCTTGGATTACCCATTTAACAGCTGGATTAATTATCGGGGTCCAACTGCCTATTTATGCAGTAGTATCTGCAGTTTTGTTAGGCCTTGCAGATGTTGGTCAAGCCATTGGAATGGCTATGATCAGCACTTTTTTAATTTTATTATTTGCCATATTTTTCTCAAAATCAGATAAAATTATTAATGAAACAATAGGTACCCCATTAATATTAATGGCGGTTATGCTCACCTCGATGGTCACTGAGTTCAATCAACTTTATCCCCATCAAAATCCCACTCCCACATTAATGATGACTATATTAATAACATCATTATCGATAGGTTGTATGATGTTTATATTCGGTCTATTTAGACTTGGAAAATATGTAAAAATCTTTCCATATCCTGTAATAGGTGGTTTTTTTGCAGCGTTTGGTTGGTGTATTTTTAAAGCAGGATTAGACCTTCTATCAAACAGTTCTCTCACGTTTAAAAATAGTACAACGCTTTTCACTGGTTCATCTCTTATGGTCTTACTGCCCTCTTTAGTTGCAGGATACCTATTATATCTAGGACTTAAAAAAATACAGGCAAAATGGTTTTTTCTCGCCTATTTTCTTTTTATAACAACTATCTTTTATGCAGTGCTGTATATTTCTGGCATCGACATCACAACAGCCCAATTGCGAGGATATTTATTTCACTTAACATCATTAAACAATTTAATACCAAAGCTTGGGTATCTAGATATCGCATCAGTACATTGGAATTTAATCGGAAACCATGCGATTAATATTTTTTTCATATGCCTTGTTGTCTTATGCGATATTTTTATACGTTTTAGTGGGTTTGAAATTGTATCCAAAGATGATATCTCAGCGAATAATGAATTAAAATTCTTAGGTCTATCTAATATGTTAATAGGATTTGCCGGTGGCGTTCCTTCCTACATTTCCATGCCTACCTCTATCATGAACTACAAATTAAATGGAGATGCCCGCGTTACAGGGTTTATTGGATTAATTATCCTAACTATTATATTGCTATCTGGCACAACCTTATTAAATTTAACACCCAAAATGATCATCGCTGTTATTTTGTTCTATATTGGCTTTAGTGCAATGAAAGAATGGATCATTGATGTACGAAACTACATCAACAGGGTAGATTATTTTTTATTACTTAGCGTATTTTTAATTAGCATTTTACGAGATATTTTTACAGGAATTTTAGCAGGTATTATCATTTCTGCTATTTTGTTTTTAATACGTTACTGCAACCTACCTATTCTTGATAAAAAAATGCAGGGCGCTCATTTTCGAAGTCATGTTGATTATTCACCAGACGAAGAACATCTCTTATCACAAAAAAATGACACAATTCATGTAGTACAACTAAAAAATTATTTGTTTTTTGGCAATATTACGCAGCTCAGCGAGTCCCTCCAAAATATTTTATCAAACAAAAAAATACGCTTTATTATTATTGATTTTAAACAAGTCACCGGAGAGGATGTTTCCGTTCATAACAATCTCGTTCGACTCTTACAATCTACACAACTAAATAACATTGAAATGATTTTTTCTAATATTGATGTTAATGAGCTTGATGTTATTACTAAATTTTCGCCAGGTATCCTCATTAAAAACTTTGAATCACTTGATCACGCACTTGAGTATTGTGAAACAACATTAATCGAAACCTCTGAGCTCATCACCATCGAACGGGAAAATTTTATTGAACAGCTTGATGGCTTTTTAAAAAACAACGATTATGCACAACAATTAGCCCCATTGTTTCAGCGTGAGCAAATGACAAATGATACGTTAATCTGTCATCAAGGAGATGACGCTCACGAATTTTACTTTGTTGCCCACGGTTGTTTAAATGTATATTTAGTTAACACAGATGGCTCTAAATTGCGCGTTAGTAAAATTAAATCAGGCGCTTTTACTGGAGAAATGGGTTACTTTCTTAAACAAGCTCGCAGTGCTGAAATACGCGCTGGCTCTGATGTTGTTATCTACAAATTAGCTTATGAAGATTTTGAATTATTTGCCATACAAAACTCTGCGGCTGCGTTAGCTTTTATAAATTATTTATGTGAAAAAATGGCAAAAAAATTAGATGTAACAAATAAGCTCTTGCTTGCCTATGGATAGGAAAAATTGCAAGCTTACTTAAGCCCAACCCCTTTAAACTCAGAGTCTTGCAATCGTTTAGCAAAATCCTCGTCACTTTCACCCTCAAGCGCTTCAGCACTTTCGATAGCTCCTGCAGGAATTGCGTGAGCAAGATCGTTAGAAAAATTACCTTTACGAGCTGCAAAAATCAAATTTTTCACTTCATTTTTATAAGCGTTATATTTTTCAGCATCGGGCTGCGAAGACGCTGTTGCTTCTAAAATTCGTTGTTCCTGTTCGGTTAGCTCCTGAGTATTAGCCCAGCTCTCTAAAAAAGGCTGGTCATGCTCTTGAGCAAGTAAACGTTCCTGAGCAAGGCTTGCTTTAATTGCGGCACATCTTTCTATCATTAGTTGGACAGGCTCACCGGCTATGCTCTTGGGAACAATAGCGCCTAAAAGCTGGGAAGGCATATTTTCACAAGCTTTCTGACTATTTTCTACCGTACCCTGCATAGAAAGAATTCCTTCTCTGTCTATACTATACTGAACCAAAGAAGCGGCGTAGTCATTTAAGATAGTTTTTGTTTGATTATTTTTGAGTAATGAATAATGTCCTTCTGCGCCAGAAAGAGCTAATTCAAATTTTGGTTGTGTTGTATCACCGGCATTTTCTGATGTTACAGAGCCATCTTGTTTACTATACACCGTATAAGGCACATTTTGTGCCTTTAAAACAGGAGCAAAGTCAGTAAAGGATACTTTAACTCCGGGCTCAGCCAGATGTTGGCAATAATTTTTATAGCCCTGTTGTTCCCAGTAAGTCCGAGCATCCTGAGCTTCGTTTAGCGTTGGCGTGTGTGACAAATTATCAAAAAAATCACGATTTGCTTCACAAATCGGGGCCATTCGATCATCAGCTAGAACATGCTCCAAACCAAAATCCCTGTAAGAATCAATTAGTTTTAAAAATGAAACATTATTGTCATCATTGTTATCAAATAACCACCCTTGATGCGCATTATTTTCTAACAGTTGTTGTGCAAAATTTTCACGTAACAAAACACCTAACACTAATGTTTTTTCTGCTAGCATTTCACTAGGCTCAGCATTTGGGTATTTTTGTTGCTGATAAGCATTAAAAACATCTAAATCATCTGGCCCTTTAAAGATTTCCTTTAATTTTTCAGCAGGACTGTCTTGATTTAGAGGGTTAGGTGTAAATAAATCAGCAGGCAAAGGCAATTTATTACTTAAAAGATGAGCAGCGTAAGAATGAAAAAAGCAATTATCAAGCGCAGCAGAAACGTCTACCGCATTTGCCATGCGACTGATTAATGGTGGCTGCAAATCATCTCTATCGTTCATAACCTATCCTACAACTTCTAATTATGCTTTATTATAGCACTATCTCCTTAAGCTGAGATGAAGTCAGTGAACTAATTTCAACATTCTGCTGCATAAAATAATTTTTTTACGGATAAAATCATGCGAGACTAAGCAAGAATTATTTTCTTGATGTTGGGCCTATGCAACGTAAATCAAAGCCATTCTCAAATTTTAGCCGCGCGGTTAAAACCACCGCTAAAAGCGTTCGTCCGGACGATGAGAAACAACTCGATCAAATTATGTCAGCCTATAGTGGTAGTGAACTACTTGTTCGCGGCAATGGCCTAAGTTATAGCGACTGCTGTGTAAAAAACAAAGGCACTATCATAGAAACAACGCGCTTAAACCATTTGCTATCGTTTGATGCAACAACTGGCATTGCTGTTTGTCAGGGCGGTGTCACCTTTGCAGAGCTATTTTTACTTGATGCAAAATTTATCCCCCCGGTTTTACCCGGCACCCTTCATGCCACAGTTGCTGGTGGCATCGCCAATGATGTTCATGGCAAAAACAATCATAACTCGGGAACATTCGGTCATCATATTGAATGGATTGACCTGCAAGTAGGCGAACAAACACTGCGTTGCAGTCAAACAGAACATACCGCACTTTTTAATGCAACAATTGCCGGTTTAGGTTTGACTGGGGTTATCAAACGCGTAGCCATTCGTCTTCGCAATGCATCGCGTTTTGTAACTAAGCGCACAGAAAAATTCACATCATTTTCTGATCTTCTAAATTATATGGAAGATGAAGGGTTACAAGATGATTATCAAGTAGCCTGGCTTGACTTGCTCAATCAGCCCCGCGCCATTCTTTCACTTGCTACACATGTTGTCAGTAATAATAAGAGCAACCAGATCCCAAAACATCGACACACGGTGCCTACGTTACCAATACGCTTTATCAATAAAACGGTTATGAAACAATTCAATCGCTTCTATTATCAGCAAGCGAGCATTGATGTAAAATATCTACCCCTCTGGAAATTTAATAATCCGCTTGATGCAATTAACCATTGGAACCGTCTTTATGGCAAGCAAGGTCTGGTACAGTTTCAAGCCGTATTTGATGCGGAAGATGCAAATACAACACTTGAAGCATTATTAGCGATTATTCGTTCTCACCAAGCAACGCCAACCCTTGCTGTTCTAAAGTATTTTACTAAAGCAGGCCCTGGTTTATTATCATTTGCTAAACCTGGGTTTACCTTGGCGATTGACTTCATCCAAGACCAATACGCCCGGCTTGCGATTAGTAAAATGAATCAACTTATTGCAGATGCAAAAGGAAGAATATATCTTGCAAAAGATTTAATCTTAAACCGCGAGCAATTCATGGCTATGTATACTACACATGATAAATTTAGTGACATTTTAACAGCGCATAATAGCCCAATGAGTTCTGATCTTAGCAAAAGGTTATTAAACAAATGAGCAAACGAACCTGGGTTATTTTAGGTGCTACATCCATCATCGCAAAAGAGTTTGCGCATCTTGCTGCAACATCAGGGCATGCGTTATTGTTGGTGGGTCGCGACCAAGAGCAGCTTGATATTATAGCGGCGGATATTCATTTGAGATATCACGTGCATTGCGATGTCATGAACACCGATTTCTCTAATAATATCCAACAATTAATCACGGTATTAAACCATCTCAAAAATATAGATTTATTCATTGCACATAGCGTAATGCTCAATAATGACAAACTAACCCATAAAACCATTTCTGAATTGATCAACGTCAATATTACCAGCACCATTCAATTAATTGAGGCTTATTGGCATAAAAAACAAACACAACATCGCATATTTTTCGTAAGTTCTGTTGCAGCATGTAAAGGACGCGCTAAAAATAGTCTTTATGGTGCAAGTAAAGCTGCTGTA
>CAZZGV010000101.1:0-4262 GCA_964654255.1 uncultured Legionella sp.
GTATCAGCTAATGAAGAAAAGGCACGCACCAACTGCATCGTAATAAATCCATGTTGCTCTAATACCTGCGAGACCTGTTTTCCTTTCTTCTCTTTGTTATAACCAGGTAACGTATTCAGGTAATTTCGGAGTGGATCCGTGACCAATTTTGGTATCGACTCAATATTGATGCTTTCCTGATCATCACGCGGAAATACTTTATCAACAACAATGGCTTCAAGACGCCCTAAATCAAAATAATTACGAATAGTATTAGCATCAAGAAGAATCGCACCCTCATCACGCATATAAACCAATAAACGCATCAATGCTTCAACGAACGCAATAGCGCGCCCTTTCCACATATCCCCATCCCCTGACTGGCTAGAATCCCCCATCAAACTAACCACTAACTGGGTCAACATACTTGAAGAGCCCTGACAAAATGGATTAAGAGTATTTGATAGGCGTTTTTCTTGTGGACCAACAATATCACGTGCGCCAGTCATAAAGTTAATTAGCAATAAATCATCTTCACGCCCCATACTGCGAACCATAGAGAATACTTTGGCATACAAGGAGTTATCGCCTTTACCATCAACATAAATAAATCCACTGCCTTGCACCAATGCATTAAACGCAATCGATATAAGAGCTTCTGTTTTACCACTACCTGTTGAGCCAAAAATTAGAGCATGAGTTCTCATATCTTCATTTGCAAACCACAGCTCTTCATTGGTTTTAAGGTCATTACCAAAAAAAGAAATACCTCGAGACATATTCGGCGTTTTAATTCCAGGCTTTAAATCATTAAAATCTTTTACATTAGCAATTTTTGGCAATCGAAACGGCAACATTTGCTTACGTGTAAATGTATATAAAAAAATAAACGTTGAAATAATCAACACTAACAAAGCTGCCTCAGAAAGATAATATATTCCACCAGCTAAAGTTACGAGAACAACTGAGACGTTAGTTGGATCAGAAAAAAAATGTCCTATTCGTTGACTAACGGTCCGCGTATCTCGGAGTAGCAAGTTAGGATCGATTTCATTACGAGACTCAATACCTCGCATCATGGCTCTAACTCCCGCAATTCTTTTGGTGATAATTTTACCTCTTTAACCGCTATTTCTAACGCCTTTATTGCCTCATCAATCATAGGTACAAGCGAACGACGTCCCATAGCGCTCTCCGCTTTCCAATGAGCAAAAGGCCCACCCACTTCAGAAAACGGTGTTTGTCTACCCACGCAATTCAACATATACCATAAACGACGATCAACCAATTTTAACCATAAAAATTCAGCGCTAGGCACAACACCATCCTCACGAGACTGTTGTAATAATGACGCCATCACTGTTAATACATAGGCATGTTTTGCGGCAAGTTCTTGTACCAGTTCATTATTTTGATATTTTTTAAGCACAGTATTAGCTATAGAATAATCAGGTTTCCCGATTGAACTACTCTTATCTAATACTTCCAAAATTTTATTTGCAGAATCTCTATCACGATTTGTTCGAGCCAGAAAAACCGCAGCTAATGCACGAACATGAGGTGGACAACGCTCAAACCCGTCCCAGTAAGGACCTAATTGCAACGTAAATACTCGTTTTGCATCCCCCCGTCTTACTCCTGCTGTCATTTCTTGACCAGGCAAAGGGTTATCTAACAATGCATCATCTTTTTTCAATAATTGGTATTTTTTAGCGAATTCTAAAGGTGATAATGCCATCGCCCATGGGCCAGTATTAATATCTATATTTACAAGATCCTGCTTCACGACAGGCATAATTGCTGGCCAATTATACTGCTCTTGCGAACGTAATGTTCGCATATCGTGAGCACGTCGAAATTTAAGCGTAACATTGGATTTGTAAAGAAAGATTGCCATTACTACAAGCATAACGATCACAGGATAACGCACATAATCGCCAACAGCATGACTAAGAGCAACAAGCTGAGACCAGGTGACAGCACTGGGGTCGACTGTTTGCATGATATAAATTTCATTTGATAATTGCGAACCGCCAATAAACAAGTCGACGAGTTTTGCCTGCCAAATATTAAGGTAAAATACAAAGGACACAATGTAACGATGGCCAGTAGCCCAAATAACATAAAGAACAAGAAACAATAACACCGTAATCCATGCTGGCGCCATTGAGTTATCACTATTGCCACCCGACTGCTGTTGTTGTTGGGCCATCTGATTGGTTTAACCTAAAGATGCGTTAGATAAAGTATATACCTATTGCTAAATTTTTACAGTTCTTCAACAACAGGATTTTTAACTAATTTTCCTTGACTGTACTGATACGTACCTGATTTATGAACAAAACAATTGATATTATCTAAACTTAATGACTTATCTTTTAGGGTAAGCAACGGTTTACCTAACCTGTCTAACGGTATTTTATCAGCTTGAAGAGGCAAAATATCAGCTTGACTAATATACATTGAAACATAAGCCTCATTAACTTTGTTTTGCTTTGTTCTAATAAGCGCTTTGATATCTTCTTCATCAGCATAAATCGGACGTGATATCATTTGTCTGGGTAAATTCATCAATATGCGCTCCCAAGACTGTATATTTGCACCATCTGAGGAGTAAAGCGCGATGAATATTTCTTGTTGACCACTACGAAGAGCAACTCTATTCGCCAGATGTGCTGTTATTTTTGATTTTTCTTGCCCAGACACAGTTAACCGATTAAGAAATCCCTCACGAATTTCACGTAAATTTTTACCAATTACCTTTAAAAAATTTGAATCGTCCCAAGGACCTTGTTCAATAGCATCATCCAAGGCTTTTAAAATCGCATCTGTCTGTTGTTCAGATAATTCATCTTTCATAAGATAAGGACTAACTGGTAAATTAGAATACAATAAGAGTATAACAATGATCTGTAAAGAATGCTGAGCATTGTTATACTAAACTAAATTAAAAAACGAAAGAAGGTTGATCTTTTTCAGATGCTACAGCAGATGGCGCTGGAGCATTTTGAAGCTGAATCGCTTTAGAAATATCTGCATATAATGCATTTAAAACCTTAACTGATTCCGCGTTAGATTCACTAGGACGAACTGCCTCTGCTTTTGCAGCAGCCCCTCTTAAATTATCTATTTTTGGCAGCTCATTAGCTCGGACAGAGCTTTCGGTAATCTTTGGTGAAGGGGTTTTGTCACCTGCAAAAAAACCATGCCTTATCCCCAAGTCGTTAGCCATCAATTACTCCTTATTACAAATCCTTTATGATTAAGAAGAAGCTTAACAGAATTAAGCTTAACAAAACCTTAAGGATATTTAAGTTTGCATCTTCTTTACATTGTTACGCAAAAAAAAATGTCATCAATAAAAAAATTAATCATACATTAACTCATCCAACGGGGTATAATCCCGGCTAGGGCCCCCTTGAATTAACTCATTTACCACATCAGTCATACAAAGTAGACGCAACACGTTGGGAGTCACCTCATCAAAAACAACGCGTGTACCAAGTAGAGCCCCCTCTGCTTCATCAAATGAAATGCCTAAACCGTATCCTAAACATAAAGAACACAGTTGATCAGCACGGCGGGCGATAGCAGGTAACAATCCTGTGTCTGAGAATACTTCTTCAAAACTAACAAAACGATCGTTTAAATAAAATTTAGCGTTCATGCTCGCTGCGATCAATGCCATACCTTTTCGAATATCCGTATTCATTTATCTCCACCAAGGTTGTGAGGATTTAACTGGACCAGCAAAAAAATTTCTGAGCCAGCGAAGAAAAACAGGGACCGTAAAACCATAATGTTCAATAATTCCAAAAAAGACTGCAGACACTAACACCAGAACACCAGTCCAAACCCTAATATGCATTAAAAAAAGAAATATCGGAAATGCAGCCCTTGCGTCTACCATAAAAAAACGAGCGCTACGAGCAGAATCACGCCAATGCGCCGTTGGGGAAAATCCTTCAGCCATGACAATCTCTCAAAATTAGTATTATAAGATAGAATTATATCCTGGACGTTGGTTAATGCAAACTAAACCTAATTTACGTCATAATATGAGCTAAACATTTACTTTACATCTTCGATAACATAATTCAGCTATGAGGGGGTATTACCATGAGCATTAGTTGAATTAAGAAACCCAGGCAATGCAGCAGCTAAGGGACTTGGTTGTGCTGGAACATGGGGCTGTGCTGGAACATGAGGGTGTGCTGGAACATGAGGCTGTGCTGGAACATGAGGCTGTGCTGGAACATGAGGCTGTGCTGGAACATGAGGCT
>CAZZGV010000101.1:4362-7013 GCA_964654255.1 uncultured Legionella sp.
GTGCTGGAACATGGGGATGTGCTGGCTGCGGCAACGGATTATTTTGTCGAACAGGTGATTGTAACCCTACCATCATTCTTTTTGTACTGTTCATCACGCATTTGCCTATAAATAAATAGAGGTCTAAATGGTAACGAATCAACCTTAAGGTTTTATTAAGAATTGATTACAAAAGGCAAAAAAAGGTCGTTTAAGCCATAAATTACTCACACAAAACTTGATTGAATAATCCCACTGTAATACAGTAGGCAACATGCTACTAACTTATTGCCTACGATGAAAAGAATCTGCTTCGCATTAGCGATAGCAGTTATTGCTATTGGTGCATACTCTTTCCAACATTATGCACCAGCTATTATTAGCTGGATTAATACACTAGGAATACTCGCCCCCATTTTTTTTCTTTTACTTTACTGTTTCGCAAGCATTTTATTCGTACCAACTATGGCACTAACATTAGCAGGCGGCGCCCTCTTTGGACCCGTATTAGGAACACTAGTCAATTTATTCGGCGCCATTATTGGTGCGAGTGGCGCATTTTGCATTAGCCGCTATATAATTTTTGACTGGGTTGCTGCCAAGAAAAATCTACAAGTTAAAAACTTGATTGCCGGCGTTGAACGCCAAGGGTGGCATTTTGTGGCTATTCTTCGACTAATGCCAATGGTTCCCTTTAGTTTAGTAAACTATGGACTAGGCGTGACTCGCATTAAATTCAGCCACTATCTAATAGCCACCTCAATCTTTCTTATACCCGCGGAAATCGTTTTTACCTACTGCGGATATGCAGGCATGGATATACTGACGCATCCCAATGCACTCCATAAAAGTCCTAGTTTTATTCTACTTATTTGCTTAGGTGTATTGATTCTGCTGTATATAGGAATAAAACGCTATCGACAGCACGTATCTGAACTCAACAATAGCGCACAGCATCTTTAGCTAGTAAATCATGTAAGACACTTACAAAATAGTGGCGGGTCGGTATGTCATGAGAGTCCAGTGAAGCAACGGGTTGGATTCCCTGCAAAACATTAGTGACAAATACAGCATCGGCGTTTTTAATCATTGCACTGTCTATTTCAGTCTCCACACAAACAATGCCAGCATCCCGTCCTAAATTTAACACCCGCTCACGCATAACGCCTGCTAATAAACCACTAGCCACAGCGGGAGTGGCTATTTTATCGTTTTTAACAACAAAGAGATTTGCCACTGTAGTTTCAGTTGCATAATGATCTAAATTAAAGAACAGCGCATCATCAGCTCCAGAGGCCAATGCATGTTGCCGAGCTAAAATAGACTCTAAATAATTAACCGATTTAAGCTGATAAATTGGATTTTTAGCATCTCGTAACCAACCCGCACTACTCAAACGAAACGTATTTTTTTCTGAAAAAGAATAATGAAATCCCTCAAAAGACATGCTTGTTGTCTGTCCACGAACAATCAATCCTCGTGGAGCACGCCCACCACCTAAAATAACTTTAATTCCGCCCGTTTGAATTTGCGCGGTTTGAATACATTGAATTAATTGCGCATGCCACATTTCATAAGGTAAATCAAAAGAGAGCTCTAAATATTTAGCAGCCCGGCTCATTCTCTGCCAGTGAAGAGCGGAGTAAACTGGACGACACTGCTCAACCCTAATGGTTTCAAACAACCCTTCACCTAAAAGCACACGATCATCTGCGCTGAATGACGCAATATTTCCAACACCAATCGGTAAAATATGAGTAGGCATTGCTAATAATCAAAAAAGTCGTCGAGCTCACTCTCTAATCGTTTATCCTCTAGTAATTTCTCTAAACGCCTACGTGCGTCACAAGCTGGCGGTTGAATATCGTCAACGATAATCGCTTCAACATCCTCATCGACTACTTCATCCTCAACCAATACTTTATCTTCTGCGTCATCATCAAACAGTTCACTCATGCGATCCTCACAAGTTAGCTATACATTTTAAAAAAACGGATACAATCGTATTTTCAGAATTATATGTCAAAACCTTAGTAAATTTGCAAGCTATATACCTCATTTTTTAACACTTGCATAGTATTTTTTTGTAACAAAATTAGCATAATACCGGCAGGCTTAATAAGGCAATTATCAAGCAGCCTCCTTATATATCCTCGCTTTTTTAAAATATTGATAGGGTCACCCATCTGTTATTTCTCCTTGCAAAATATAGCTAATAAAAAGACCCAGTAAATTTAAAGTCATTTCGTTTGAAAAAAATTAGTATCTGCGTGATAATCAGCTAAGAAATATTTCCTATAGTTTTTATGGCTGATCGATTTAATCAAATACTAAGAGTAACCTGTCAGCAAATTCGTCAACATTTATCATCCGCTTACCAAAAAAAAGCGTCCGACCAAATCTGTGCAAACATCCGTAAATTAGACCACTATCGCTATGCCAGGCAGATTGCACTTTATCAAGCAGTAAACGGTGAAGTTGATCTAGCTAGTTTATGGCGCTCAGCACCTATGCAAGGCAAATTTTGTTATTTTCCAGCGTTGAATGATGATTACACACTATCGTTTCTACCAGCCACACCGGCATCTTCATTTCATAAAAACCGTTACGGCATTGAAGAACCGGTTGCCGCACGGGAGCTGGCCTTAGCACCTGAAAAATTTGATTTAATT
>CAZZGV010000102.1:0-6981 GCA_964654255.1 uncultured Legionella sp.
TTGCCCTCTCTTATAAAGGCGAGGTTTACTCCGGACGCTGTTGTAAACGGTGTAATCTGTGGCGTTGATTTTGATGCAATCGTAGAGGTGATTGATGAACTTGAGGTTAGCTCTGATGTTATTTTAGCCCTGAATTGGAATGCGGATAAACTTTGGCAGTTTCATGAGGAGCTAGGACTTTGCTCTATTCATTATGCTCGCATTTTAGAGCAAAATCAGGCTAAACAGCGTATTCAGTTAATTTCTCCGTTATACAATTTATTTAAGGGTCTTAATTTAAAGCCTAAAGCTATACAAATTATTTTAAGCGCAAAAACTGCTTGGTATATGGTTCATGAAATATTGCGCCAAGCAGTTCATCCAACATTTGCAGAAAGAAAAATTAATTTATGCTTTAAGTCAAAAGAATGGCTTGAAAAATATATCCATGTTGTTTTGACATTAGAATTAACAGAAGACATGTTAAAAGCAATTAATAATGATCTCGATTTAGTGGTGTTGCTAAATACACAGTTAAATCTGTCTGCAAATAGTATTCATTTCTTTTGTTTATATGCAAGCGTTCAAAAAATTGCAGCAATTAAATTATCGTTCGACTTGTTAAAAAAATTAATGCTTTCGGAACAAGAATTAATGGTTCTTTTTGCATCTGAAAAAACAGATCAATTACTACATGGGTGCTACAAATTAGTGGCATTCAATATACCATTAAATATTATCGGCTTATTTTTTAAGCAAAAAAAACCTGTTGATGAAGTACTTAATAAGGCTCTTTTTTTGTTAGAGACTAAAAAATTCCCTAAGGAAGCGTTTGAAATTTTACATGGGGATGCTTGTCGGTTATATGATTTTTATTTTTGGTTGTCACTAAAAAATGTGCACTTGATGCAAATGTTAGTTGGTGCTGATGCAGAATTAAAATTAATATTTCTGGATATTTATTTTGATCTGTTTATTGATTTATGTATCTCTATCAACAATATAATGATTGTTTATAGCCAAAAAAATTGGCAGCATATAATTCAATCGTTGTATGCCTATGTTGAAACATTAAAATTATTTGATGAGTTTCAAATTATGTCTCTCATGTATGCTCCTGAGCTGGATAAAACGTTAGATGCACTTAAAGAAGCATTGCCTCGTTATTTAAACAATAGTTTTTCAACAGACCTTATCATTGAACTAATTACAAATGATTTTATTTCAGCACCAAAGCGCATTAATTTAGCTATGACTTCGATAGCTAACCATAAAAATAAAAAACCGGTAAATACAAGGTTGCCAGAAGATGCTGCTGATATTCGGCCATCTTTGCAATTATCAGCGCCTGATAAAACTGATGAAAAATATTTGCCACTATTTTTTAGCTCATGGCGTCCCCCTTCACCTGCACTAACAGAAACTAGTTCTCTTAGGAGGGACATTGATGTTAAAGAATTTTCTGTTGATGACGGGTTGTCTTTAAACCTTGGCTAATGATTTATATTGTACACTTTATTTTTTAATAATAAATTGCCAGTTTATGAGGTGTAATGGGGATTTTTTTAATCCCATGCCATAAATCGCTCGGAATTTTTTGTGACTTGTTGTGTAGCAGGTTGCTCTTGCGCTACTTTTACCTCTTCATCGCTTGTTTTTAATGCCTCACTCAAACTTACAAAACTAAAGCCATTTTGTTTAAAAAGATTGATAATATCCGGTAAAACGTAAGCATTTAGCAAGTTAGCATGGATGAGCAAGATTTGCGGTTGATTCGGTTTGCGAATATAACGGGTGTGCTCTTCTGCTTTTAACGTTTGTTGCCAGATGAAATCCAAATAACAAGGTTTCAAGACGGTTAAAAAATGGCGCCGTTCACTTTCAGGCACTGATAATAAAAGTTGGTTAAACACGAAGTCTTTACTGTCTATACTAATAGGAGCAATTTGATAGTTTTGTGATGAAAGATAGTGCATCACTCGTTCTTTTTTAAATCCTTCCCCCATGACTAAGTATGGATAACGAAAATACTTTGGTTCAGTAAGAACAGGCGATAATATTTTATCTGCTTGTGCGATTTCTTGTATATATGCGTCAGCACTTAATCGATTTAAATTTGCATGGGTGTTTGTATGGTTGCCAAGTCCTAAGCCAGCATCATGAAATTTACGTAAGGTTGGTAAATTTTGGGCGGTGACTTCTTTGGCAATCACGAAGCCTGTTGCAGGAACAGATGCCGCTTTAAATGCATCAATAATCATATTTAAATGAAAATTTTTGCTGTCACCAACAAAGGGGAGATCATCGATGGTAATTGCTACCAATCTTTTTTGTGCGAAGCTGTTCGTTAAAACAGAAAACAATAAAACAAATAGGAAATATTTTTTAAACAATGTCGTTCTCTTAATTATTGATCATGGCATGATTTTTGTGGGCAAATATTAAACAGATTTTATGGGGAAATCAAGTTTTTTACGCCCTAAACACCATCTAAATATTTTTCAGCATCCAATGCGGCCATACAGCCAAATCCTGCTGATGTTACGGCTTGTCGATAAACATGATCGGCTACGTCCCCACAGGCAAATACTCCGGGAATATTTGTAGCTGTGGCCATGCCTTGTAAACCTGATTGAATAGTTAGGTAGCCATCATTCATGTCCAATTGATCGACGAACAGGCTAGTGTTTGGTGTGTGACCAATAGCAATAAATACGCCATCAAAGGGGAGCGTTTCAATTTGTTCAGTTAAAACATTGCGCGCACGTATGCCAGTGACTTTGATGTTATCGCCGAGGACCTCTTCTAGCGTGCAATTCCACATCAATTTTACGTTACCCGTTTTAGCTTTTTCAAACAGTTTATCTTGGAGAATTTTTTCTGAACGTAACGTATCGCGGCGGTGAATTAACGTGACCGAAGCCGCAATATTGGATAAGTAAAGGGCTTCTTCAACAGCGGTGTTTCCACCACCGATTACACACACATTTTTATTGCGATAAAAGAAACCGTCGCACGTAGCACAGGCTGATACACCACGACCTTGATACGCTTGTTCAGACTCCAATCCTAGATAACGCGCAGAGGCCCCTGTGGCAATAATAAGAGCATCGCATGTATATGTTTCAGTATCACCTTTTAAAATAAAGGGGCGTTTTTTTAAGTCAACACGTGTTATGTGATCATAGTTAATGCTGGTTTGAAAACGTTCAGCATGTTGTTGCATGCGTTCCATTAAAGCAGGTCCTTGCAGTCCTTCGACATCTCCTGGCCAGTTATCTACGTCGGTAGTGGTAGTTAACTGTCCGCCTGGTTGCATGCCAGTGATGAGAAAAGGATGTAAGTTTGCGCGCGCCGCATAAACCGCCGCGGTATAACCTGCGGGGCCTGAGCCAAGAATGATCAAGCGATGATGATTTTTAGTGCTCATTTTCTCTGCCTTACCTTTATTGCTTATGTTAAGATGACGAATAGTATGACAAAAAACGAAGCTTTAAAATACTTATGGTAAAACAACGAATGGGTTTTCAGGCTGCAACCCCAAAAACAGCCCTGCCACATTTTGTCGTCAAACGCATTAGTGAAGGCGGCTTTATTTTAGTGCTGACCATCGCGGTGTTTGTCTTATTGTCTTTATTGACTTATAACGCCAATGATCCAGGTTTTTCACATTTGAGTCGCCATTCTCATTATACAAGGAATGCCGGTGGCGAAGTTGGGGCTTATATTGCTGACGGGCTTTATTTCGTATTTGGTTATCTGGCCTATTTATTGCCGCTTTGTTTTGCTTATGTTGCAGGGATAATTTTGAACGATCATCGGGCCTTACGTGTGGTTAATAAACCAATGCTAGCATTGCGAGCTGTTGGCTTGGTCTTTATGCTTGTTGGTGGCTGTGGTCTCTTGAGCTTGGTTATGTCAACTACACCTCACCCGCTTATTCAAAATGCCGGTGGTATGCTTGGTAGAGGTACATCGTTTCTTTTGAATCGTGCATTGAATGTTCAAGGAGCTACGCTTTTATTATTTGCAATGTTATTGGCTGGCGTGACCTGGTTGACGGGGTTATCTTGGGTTCGAGCAACAGAAGTGGTGGGTTATTACACTTGGATAATGGGCCGTTTAGGTGTTCAATTGGCTCGAATGGGTTTACAGGTAACTAAATCGCAATTAGAACGTATTCCTGTCAGTGATAATAAACCTTCTGTTACGAAACGCTCAGTTAATTTAGGTGAGGCTAACGTTAAAGTTAAAAAAGAACGTGCGTTACCTCTTTTACCTTCTGTTACAGTGATAGAAAAGCCTGCTCCGGTTAAAAAAGAGCACTCTACTTATACTGCGCCTATTACTGATGGGTTGCCTTCCTTGTCTTTGTTGGATAAAGGCAAACCAGGCATTCCTATGGGTGGTTATACGCATCAAGAGTTGGAAGCCTTGTCACGCGATGTTGAACAGTATTTATTAGATTTTGGAATTCAGGCTGATGTGGTTGCTGTTCACCCAGGTCCTGTTATTACTCGATTTGAATTACAATTAGCTGCGGGGATAAAAGTTAGTAAATTAACGGCTCTTGCAAAGGATTTGGCTCGTTCTTTATCTGTAACTAGTGTGCGTGTTGTTGAAATTATTCCTGGAAAAACGGTAGTGGGTCTTGAGTTGCCTAATCAAAACCGTGCGATGGTCAGCTTGTCGGATGTGTTGTCAGCAGATGTATATCAGCAAGCACACTCGCCTTTAACGTTGGCATTAGGGGTGGATATTGCTGGGCATCCTATGGTGGTTGATCTTGCAAAGATGCCTCATTTATTGGTGGCAGGTACAACAGGATCAGGTAAATCCGTTGGGATTAATGCCATGATTTTGAGTCTATTATTCAAAGCAACGCCTGAGCAAGTGCGTTTGATCATGGTTGATCCAAAAATGTTAGAGCTCTCTGTTTATGACGGTATTCCTCATCTCTTGACGCCTGTGGTTACTGACATGAAAGAGGCCGCAAGTGCTTTGCGTTGGTGTGTTGCTGAAATGGAGCGGCGTTATCGCCTCATGTCTGCTTTAGGTGTTCGTAATTTGGCAGGATTTAATACCATGGTTGCAGAAGCGATAGCGCGTGGCGAACCATTGGCTGATCCTTTATGGAAACCCGTGGATTCAATGGATCAACAAGCGCCTCATCTACAATCGCTGCCTTATGTTGTGGTCGTGATTGATGAATTAGCTGACATGATGATGGTGGTTGGAAAGAAAGTTGAGCAATTAATCGCACGTATCGCACAGAAAGCGCGGGCTGCGGGGATTCATTTAATTTTGGCGACGCAACGTCCTTCGGTAGATGTCTTAACAGGTCTTATCAAATCAAATATTCCTACGCGAATTTCTTTCCAGGTTTCTTCAAAAATAGACTCTCGTACGATTCTTGATCAACAAGGTGCTGAGCAATTATTAGGTCATGGTGACATGCTGTTTTTGGCACCAGGTACAGGTGCTCCGCTGCGTGTGCATGGCGCATTTGTTGATGATAAAGAGGTTCATCGTATCGCAGATGATTGGCGTGCGCGTGGTAAACCTGAGTATATAGAAGAAATTACGCAAAACATTAGCGATAATTTTGATGGGAGCGAGGAGGGTCAAGCGGTGGAAGAGTCGGATCCATTGTATGATCAAGCTGTTGAATTTGTTCTTCAAACCCGTAAAGCCAGCATTTCGTCTGTGCAGCGCCGTTTAAAGATTGGTTATAATCGTGCTGCGCGTATCGTTGAAGAAATGGAGCGTACGGGCGTGGTTGGGCCTTTGGATGGTGGTTTTCGAGATGTATTGGTTTCAGCTGTGACAGAGGATTAACATGAGAAAAATAACATTTTTGATGGCTCTGATTGCAACGCTTTTATTATGTTGGGCTCAACATGTTTGGAGTGATGAAGTCAGCGATATGTTGCAAGCGAAATTAAATTCGATTCACACGATGAATGCATCCTTTAGTCAGGTAGTTAAAGCAAAAAAGCATGAAATTTCACGCTCTTCAGGAACAATGGCTTTATTTCGACCAGGTCGTTTTCGTTGGGAAACAAAACACCCCATGGAGCAGCTGGTTATTGCTGATGGTAAATATTTATGGGTTTACGATATTGATCTAGAGCAAGTAACTGTAAGAAAACAAGAGCAAGGAGTTGGGGGGGCTGTTGCGCTATTTCTGAGTGGCTATGCTGATACTGTATCGCGTGATTTTGATGTAACGACGTATAAAGATAGGGATAAGGAATATTTTGATTTGCTCTCGAAATCAAATAAAGCCAATTTTCAACGTGTAAAATTGATGTTTGTTGGTGATATGTTAAGTGGAATTGAGCTATTTGACCAATTAGGTCAATACACAGATGTTAGTTTAAGTCATATTAAAAATAATCTTACGTTATCGCCATCTTTGTTTAAATTTAAAACACCAAAAGGTGTTGATGTGGTAGAGCAATGAGTGCCCCGGCGATCGTGCCACCACTTGCTGAATTATTGAGACCCACTGTTCTTGATGAGGTGATCGGTCAGTCGCATTTATTAGGTCCGGGAAAACCACTTAAGCTCGCATTTGAATCAGGTAAACCACACTCTATGATTTTGTGGGGTCCGCCTGGTGTTGGTAAAACAACGATTGCACGTTTGATGGCAAAAGCGTTTGATTGTGAGTGGATAGCGCTTTCCGCGGTTTTTTCGGGGGTCAAAGATATTCGTGCCGCAATGGACCAAGCGGCAGCTTATAAAGCGTTGCAGCGTCATACACTTTTATTTATAGATGAGATTCATCGATTTAATAAATCTCAGCAGGATGCATTACTGCCATACACGGAATCTGGTTTGGTGACATTTATTGGTGCAACAACAGAAAATCCTTCGTTTGAAGTTAACCGTGCATTGCTTTCTAGAGCACAAGTGTATGTTTTGAAATTGCTTACGGACAGTGAGCTTCAACAATTGCTTATACGTGCACAAGCAACAGTATTTGCTCACTTACAG
>CAZZGV010000103.1:0-6978 GCA_964654255.1 uncultured Legionella sp.
TTATTCCCAAGTCAATTAAAGAAAGAATGGCGCCACAAAAGCCTGAGTCGTTATTTTGGGAGTCACTAAGGACGGAGACTGATATAGAACCTCAAAAAGCAGAAGCATATATATCATTTAGTGAGTTAGTCGAAATAAGTAACAGCCCAGCACTAGAAGAAGCTGCTTTTCAATTGTATATGAAAAAAAATGGTATTACTTCTGCAAATTATGATGAATATACAAGATTTAAAGAAACTCTTAATCCTGCTGTTTTAACGACCTCATTAAAACAGCAAGTTGAATCATTGCAAGGGCAAACCTCTCAATTTCGTCGAATGCTTGATGTGGTTCATAAATTACGTCATTTGGAAAAACACAACGGCAGTATTGAAGATGTTAAATCGGCTTTGAATGAAATAAATGAGGCGGCTCAACTTAAAATTGAGGATCTAAACGTTTTATTGTTGCAAAAATTTTATTTAAAGCCTGCTTTGCAAAGGAGTTTGGCTACTTACGAGAAACTACAGTTTGGTCCTGGGCTAGAAAAAGCACTCGATATAGACGCTAGTAACGTTAGATTACGACAAATTTATAGTAAATTAGAGGCTGGTCAGATTTTGCTAGAGGCTGATTTGGTGGAGTTAAGGCAGATTTCTGGTCAAGAACCGTTAAATGTGGTGTTTGCTGTTGATCCAATAATGGATGAGTTGACTGCTCGGTTCGCTCCTGTTGCTAATGCAGACCTGGTAACTGTTTTGACACCACATGAAAAATCACGTCAAACAATACAAGGCGTTCTTAATACACTTGCACCTGTTTGCCGTCATATTGACGAAGGTTTTCAAAAGCAACTAGAGGATTGCCAACGTCTAAGAGCACTGTGTCCAACAGATCCATTAAAGAGCTTATGTGATGCTAAAATTACCTATTTGCAAGTATTGCAACGATGTAATGAAAAATTGTTGAATGATATGAAATCTGGTGGTTCCCTTGCTGAACAGATACGTAAAATTAGTGCTGGTGAGATAGCGGCTGATCTATCAGCAATGCCAGATGCGACATTGATCGCTAAACACCTTTTGTCTGGCGCTTGGGAAGTGGCATTGCCCAAAAATGCTATGACAAATGCTGGCGTATGCGAACGAATGTTAGCTTATGCATTAAGCAACAATCAAAACCTTCAAGGGATTATTGAAGCTAAACGAGAATTTGAACACGTATTAAATACGTCGCCTCCGCCCCCTGCTTTAATGACTACATTAGGCGATCCGCTTAACAAAAGTACGTCACTCCTAACGGAAGAGTTAGCGGCTAAAAGTGCTGATACTACGGTAGATTTTGGTGTAACAAATGTTGTGACACCTTTGGTGACTTATTATGCTGCTAGCACTGCTCTTGGTTTGTTATTTCCTCAAGCTTTGATTGCTGAAGTCGCTACAGGTATATTGACGCGTGCAAGCGTACAAAAACGAATAGGAGAAATTTTTCAGCCTGCTACAGATTATTTAAAACCGTTAACCAGCCCTGTTACTGATTTTATTGGGGCTCAACAAAAGAAACTGTCTCAATCAGTAAAGGATTATATTTGTTCGATGTTAAACATTGAAGTACAAAAAGCTATTGAACAGAAAGCAGTGGAATATGCCGCATCAGTTTATTCAAGTCGAGCTGCAATGGACGAAAATCATAGGAGTGCCTTTGCCGGCTTCTATTTACAGTACCGTGCCATTAAAGAACATAATCCAAATTTTAATAAAGAGGATTGTATTAAACATTTATTTAGAGTGGTGCTTGATGGCAAGGAGCAGGTTGTACAAGATACTATTATTCAAAATCTGAGTGATGAGTTTCAACGTATTGATGATGTTATAAGAGTCGAGCGCCAAGAGAACAGTACTCAACAAGAAGATAGCCTTGAAGATCAATTACTTTTCTTTATTAACAATACTGATTTTCAAGCCCCAGACCAAACTAAATTGGTTGTTATGAGCATTTTTAACAAACTGTTAATGAAGCAATTTGAGGGTGCTCAGCAAGTTAAGGCTAGTGAATTAAAGCAAAAGCCAATAGATAATATAAAAACGGTCTTTAAAGCGCTAGACCGAATAGATTCTAATGCTACTAGTGGTGATATTCGGACATATTCGCGTGTAGAACCAATGCTTCCTGCTGCAAAGCATGCGGCTAAATTAACATTAGCTGAGTTGCGGGATGAACTTAGTTCTTTATCAGCCTCAGTAAGCCGGAGTATTACAACACGTGATGATATGATGAATGCTGATCGTATGGAAACGGAGCCTAAACGGTTGGGTAGAAATGTGGTAGCAGCAGAAATTGATAAATTTGGCTTAACCAAAGTAATAATGCGTGGAATATCTGCAATTATGACCCCCGTTTCTGTTTGGGCTTCAATAGGTATTGTAGTGGCTTCAAAAGGGGCTGTAGCCGGATTATTAACTGCGGCAGGTGTTGCGGGAGTAACTGCGGGAACTATCGCAACAGCAGGTTTTGCTGCAGCTGTTGCTGTGCTCGTTGGTAGGGTGGCGTATACAACTGCTCGCGAAGTTAGAGCGCGTAGTAAAGAGTTTAGTGATATTAAAAATAGTAATTACTCTCCTATTAAAAAATTTGGTTTGACAGTTGCAAAGGGTTTGAAATGTTTTGGAATAGGCTTGGTAAAATCAGTGATGATTGATACGGTTTACAAGAAAATCACTGGATTTTTTAACAAGACATTTAAACCTATTGTAGAAGGAGCGCAAACTGTTCGTGATTTGGCAAGGACTTATCCTGCAGCAGATGTTCTGGAGGCAGAAAAGTTGTCTCTCAGCGCATTACAAAGCAAACTAAATGCGTTGAAGGATCTGGTAATACAGCAGATTCAAGATAAAAAGGCCGTGAATTATGATATTTCTCATCCTGAAGCAAAAGATTTTAATACGGAGAGCAGTTACGCGAAAAGAGTTCAGACTTATAAAAATATAGATGAAAGGGCGATGTTGATAGAGCGACGCTCACAGGAACTTCGAGAGTCATTGAATCAAACACAGGACGTGTTGCAAGGACAGTCTGGTAGTAATGATGCTAGATGGAAGCATGGTGTGAATCAGGAGCTTGATGATTATAAAAATGTGTTTACTAAACTTAATGAAGTGATGGATCAAGTTAATCTTATAAAGAACCTAGAGCATAAAATGCGTCCTGAAATGCGCGTATATGAAAAAGAACTCAAAAATGCACAACAGCAATGGGCCATAGCAAAAAACGCTGCGGTAATTTTTGGGGGTGAACAACGAGCAACAGTTCTTAGTACATTAAGGCAGCAATCAACAGCTGCTGAGATGGATGAAATGGCGGCTGGCTTACGTCAACGAGTAGCGGTTATAGAGGACGCTACAGCTCGAGCTAAGCAGCATGCGGAGAGTGCGGTAAAGATAGCAAATGAAACCGGGGGTGAAGTAGGTGTTTTGGCTTCAATTAAAGGTCCTGCAACTATTGTTCAACACGAAGCTGGCTTGTTATTAAAGAATGTCGTTGATTTAGATTTAGTAAGCTGTGCTAAGGAATTTTTGACAATTGTTGATAATAACATTGCGAAACAACGAGCAGGCGAGGCGCAAGTCGTATTGCAACAGCGTGCTAGTAATTTGGAGGCTGTTGAATTAGATGAGGATTTTCATGAAACACTATCCGAGCTACCAGAGGAGGAGTTTTATGATGCACCATCTGAGATGAACCTTACAGAAGATAATTCTGATACTATAATTCAGCAGCAGAGCCATCAAATAACAGAATCTGATGCGCAGTCACCAGATGAGGAGTTTTATGATGCATCATCTAAGATGAGCTTTATAGAAGACAACTCTGATACTATAACTCAGCAGCAGAGCCATCAAATCACAGAATCTGATACGCAGCATTATAAACATGCGGTAGCTGATTTCAACGCTCATAGCACAAACAATATCAAAAGGGCATTGGCAGGCATAAAGGAAACATTTCAGTCTAATCAAAAGAATGATCCCGAGGATGATGCGACAGAGGAGCATCATTTACATGATTGATTCGGATTTGACATTGGTTCTCATACCAGGCTTGCTTTGCGATAAATATGTATGGCAGCATCAGGTCGCAATGTTAGCCCCTTATGCAGATATTATTATTCCTGATGTAACAAAGATTCCAAGTGCCGAAGCTATTATTGATTTTATTCTGACAGAAGCCCCGCCTAAATTTTATCTTGCAGGCCATTCAATGGGTGGGTGGTTGGCATTAGAATTGATGCGAAAAAACAGCAAACGCGTTCAAAAATTATGTATCATGGCAACGTCTGCGACGTTGGATTCAAAAGATAAAATGCGCTTACGTAAAGAATGTTTACAACTAATGTCAACGTTGTCAAAAGATGAAATGATTGACTATCTTGCCCAGTTATATGTATATAACTCCCATATACAGCCGCAGCTCAAAGACATGTTTAAGAGAAATTTTGATGCATTCGTTCCACAACAACAAGCAATGATGCAACGAGTGTCATGCGAAGACATCTTGCCTGTTATTACAACACCGACCACTGTAATTGTTGGCGAAGAGGATAGTGAGTTTTTTAGCAGCTCAAAATTTATCGCTGAACATATTTACGCCTCGACATTTATCACAATAAAAGAATGCGGCCATATGCTTACGCTTGAACAGCCTCAACGTTGTGCGGAGCTTTTGTTGGCATGGTTAACAATGCCTTGCATATCATAAAATATGGTTGCCTCTTCCAATTTTATTCATGCGAAGGTAATTCCTCACTACCCACGCAGTGATGGCAGCTAAATAGATTATCTGGATCGTATTTTTTCTTTATTTCAAGAAGCTTAGCATAATTGTCACCCCACAAAGACTGCTGCCAGTTGGGTTCAAAATAATCCGCTTCATTGGGATAGGTACCTGTATTAGGTGTGATTTTTTTTATAAAAGACATTGCTTTTGCAGCACTTTTAGCCGCTGCTTCTGCTTTTTGCACGTCTGGTTTTTTTGCAGGAATTTGGGGGTAAGCATACTGTTGGCCATCTGCGATGATTAAAAGCCCCATGGCTTCAAATACAGCGGGATTCATAGAAATGTTTTTACTCTTTTTAAGAACCTTAGATGCAGCTCCTGCAAGCCCCTTGTTAAAATGTAACGTGATATGGGGGCTAGCACGCGAAGCGTTATATAATGCCTCAGTGAAGGCATCAATTTGATTATCTTTAAGCAGAGCATGGGGTAAATATCGAGAGTAATAATAATCTATGTATAAAGAAACTTCGCTATTGTTCGCTCGCCACCAATTGAAGCCTAAGTCATCTGTAAAGACGGATTGGGGAAGATATTGTTTACGGTAATCCATACTCCAAAAATCTTTTCCTTGAAAAAAAATAAACTTAATATTCTTCGCGGTTCCGCCGTTATGCTCCCACTCTTGAATAAAAGAATGCCAAAGCTCTTCAACTTTATTTTTATCAATATCAACAAACGATAAGCTTAATCTTAATTCGTTAGTGGGTTCTAGGGATATTTGCTCCCCCCAGTGTTCATTGCTAAGCTTTTCTCGATAAAAAATGAGAAATTTCTTTATAAGAACTTTAAAGCTCGCATCGTCAGGGGCAAAAAGACTGCCCATTAACACGCCAAAATTTTTCGGCATTCTATGTGTTTGCAGTGTTACTTTGGTGACTACTCCAAATGTACCTCCACCACCGCCTTTTAAAGCCCAAAATAAATCGGTATTTTGGCAAGCATTTGCCAGAAGAGTTTTGCCATCTGCAGTGACAACTTCCGCTTCTAATAAATTGGCAGCGCCTGTTCCAAAACGTTTAGACCAGCTTCCAAAACCACCTCCCTGTAAGAATCCTCCAGCTACGCCAACTGACAAGCATCCTCCACCTTGCACATATTGATTGGTTTCTACCGCTGCCTTTTTATACGCCTCGAACCAACTTACGCCGGCCTGGGCTGATATTGCTGGTATACCGTGTGTTATTTTGGGACAACCATTGGGAATAAATTTGGGAAGCATAGTGATTTCTTTCATTTTATGCGTCCAGATTAACAATGAATCAGGTGCATTTGAGCGGCCCAGATAATCATGCCCAGTGCCTTTGATGACTATTTTTATGTGATGTTTTTTAGCAAATTGTATCGCTTCCGCGATATCGTCGGGCGACTGAGCTGCAACAGCATAGGCACTAATATGACTTTGCCAAGCCTTGTACCAGCCAGTGAGTTGTGTGGATCCTGGTTGAGACTCAAGATAAAATGGATCCTTATAATCGTTCATTATTTTTTGACAAGTACTGCTAGATAAGTCTTGCTTGCACGACTCAAGTGGTGAGGCAAGTTTTATAAGATGTCCATGTATGCGGGCATTAAGTGAATTCCATTCGTTTTCTTTAGGCCAACAAGCATTATCTGGTTTACAATAAAATGTAGTTTTATTATCAGCCATTATGCTGTGGTTAATAAATATTCCCATCAATAGCAGAAAAGAAAAAATCAATTTTTTCATGAGGCTCCATCCTTTGGAAAAAATATTAAACCCACACCACCAAAATGAGAACAATAACTAGAAAATATATAACGGGTGTTAAATAAACACAATGGGACAGGAAGCTCAATGTTAAAGTGGGGAGTTTCACTCTGACCCATCAAGTGAGTCGTCATTTAAGAAACGGTGAATTTGGGTCAAAAGAGCTGCGGGGTTATGTAAAATCAGATGTTCGTCGACATGAACAAGAAACAGGCGGTGTTTTGTTATTAGATGCCCCCATTTCTGAAAAAGCATATCCCGATGAAAATGATGTGAATTGGTGGCATTTTTCACATGCTAAAATCGTCATATGAAAGGCATCAATATTGTTTCTTGCCTTGTTCGGTATGGCGATATTGCTTTGCCTGTTGGTTATGAAACTTTTAAAAAACCCCAGTTATGAGTTTTTCATGAACAACTCGCGATTAGCTTAATGG
>CAZZGV010000104.1:0-6949 GCA_964654255.1 uncultured Legionella sp.
TATCTGTTCGTGAAACAGAGGCGCTTGTTGCTCGATTTAAAATAGGTGCTGCGCCAAGTCAAAAAACAAAAGAGCAGATGCCTCCTATATTTGAGAAAGCACTTAATGCGTTTGCGCAACAATTCCAGACTAAGGTTCAAATTAAACCTGGGAAAGCTGGCAAGGGCATGTTAGTTATTCACTATGAAGATGAATATACTCTAAAGCAAATGATGGAGCGGCTTGTTAATTGATTGTGAGGGTAATATGACGAGCGCTTTAACTTGATGTTAGTTATGTCTGTAAAAATGGTTAACGATTTGTTTTGGTGGGCGTCGGTGAATTAGCGGGTTTCGAGGAAGGTCACTGGATGCTTCACGTTTTTCGCAAAGACGCTTATCAAATCAATGGTTGATTTCGCATGATCAAGTTCTGCACTAACAATGGACGTACTATGTCACGAAAAATGGGTGCGCTCGCTGAGCAAGATGCTTGTGATTATTTGGTTAAGCAAGGATTACAGTGGGTAGCTAGCAATTACAGTTGTCGTTTGGGCGAAATTGATCTTATCATGCGCGATAAAACGTATTTAGTGTTTGTTGAGGTTCTCGCCCGCGCTTCAAATGCCTTTGGGGGGGCGCTTGCTAGTGTTAGTTACAGCAAACAAAAAAAACTGCTTAAAACAGCGTCACTTTATTTATTGGCGAATCAACTTTATGATAAACAACCTATCCGTTTTGATGTAGTGAGCATGGAGGGTGAGCCCACCAGTATTTCCTGGATTAAAAATGCGTTTGGTTCAGACGTCTGAGAGGTAACCTATGGCACAAATCGAAGAGCGAGTTAGGCATCTTTTCGGTGTTGGTATTGAGGCTAAAATAGCGGCAGCTGATTCTCTGTCCCCAGTTATTGCCGCGGCGGGATTACGCTTGGTTAACTGTTTGCTCAATGATGGTAGGATATTTTTGTGTGGCAATGGCGGCTCAGCTGCAAATTGTATGCATTTTTCTACCGCTATGCTTAATCATTTTGATGTTGAGCGTCCACCGTTACCCGTTTTTACGTTATCAGCCGATGTTGCTATTTTGACAGCGCTTTTAAATGAAGGCCATTCTGATCAAGTGTTTGCTCGTCAACTACAGGCACTTGGACAAGAAGGTGATGTATTGCTCACTCTGTCAACGTCTGGTAATTCTGATAACGTGTTGCAGGCTGTGCATGCCGCTCACGATCGCGGCATGGACACTATCGCACTTAGTGGCCGTGATGGTGGTGTTCTTGCTAATCATTTAGGTCCTGAAGATATTGAAGTAAGGGTCTTAGGCGATACAGCCTCGCAAATTCGTGAAACACATTTATTTATTTTGCATTGTTTTTGTGACTTGATTGATCAATCATTATTTGGACAAATGTTGGGGTAGATATGAAACGTAATCGTTTTTTAAAGACACTTGGTCTTTTATTGTTAGGCGCTTTGTTAACAGGGTGTGCTGCAGTTATTGTGGTTGGTGCCGCAGGTAGTATGGCTGTTTATGACCGCCGCAGCATGACGATGATAGAGCATGATGCACGTATATTTTATCAAGTGCATAAAGCTATTGTGAAGGACCCACGTTTTAGAAACTCACGCATTTTAGTCAGCAGTTTCAACGAAGTAGTTTTGCTTGTTGGCCAAACTCCAACTGCATCACTTAGAGGGGTTGCAGAAAGAATTGTGCGCCAAGTTCCGGATGTGCGCAGAGTTTATGATGAAATTACCGTCGATTATCCGTTGCCTTTATCGCAACGCAGTAAAGATAGCCTTATTACAACTGAAGTCCGCAGCAGAATGTTAACGCAGAAAGGATTAGAGTCTGGCTCTATTCGCATTATCACAGAAAATGGCATTGTCTATTTAATGGGAATCGCTACACATGAGCAGGCCAATGTAGCGGTAAATGTTGCAAGGCAGGTTAATGGCGTGAATAAGGTAGTGAAAATTTTCCAATATATTGTTTAGAGCCGATATAGGATTAATTTTTTAAATACGCGTTATAGCGTTATATAAGCATACATGAGTTTGCCCTGGGAGCGCTCTCAATATTGTGTATTTGTTGTATGCTGCAAGGCTGAAAGGGATTATTTCAGCCATTGTTTTCAGCTTCTAACAGGGATAGGTAACATGAGGCGCTGTCGAATTCTAAGTTATCTCTTGCTAGCCATAATGAGCTTGATGCTAACAGGGTGCATTACTAATGTATGGACAGGCGCAACGCTAGTTTATGATCGGCATAATATTTATAAAAAACTTAGCGACTATCGTTTGTCTGCCAATACCAACCGTGCTTTATTTAAAGATGAAACACTAAAGTGTGATGATTGCTCAATTGATTTGGCCGTATTTAATGGTGATATTTTATTGTCTGGTCATGTGCCAACAGACGATCTGCGTCAAGAAGCAAAAAATCGCGCAGCACAAGGCCACGGTTATCGACGCATATTTAATCAATTAGCAATACATCCCGCTAAGGACACAGAACTGCAAGATAATTGGATTACCACTAAAATACGTACGGGAATTTTTGCTGACTCAGATATTGATCCACACAGCTTCAAGGTTGTAACCTCTGATCAAATCGTTTATTTGATGGGGGATGTGATTCCCAAAGAAGCTGAGCGAGTGATTGAGATTGCTAGGGGGTGTGCTGGGGTTAAGCGGGTTGTTAAATTGTTCAAATATTACAATCTAGGTGATAAACCTGTGATGGCGGCTGACAATTTACTTGAAGAAGACTCGCCAGAAAAAAAGGCCTGAAATTTTCAGGCCCGTCGATACTTTTCCAAACAGGAAGTGGCTAACCTGAGTGGATACTTATACTGTATCAATGGATTCGTCCTTTATCCAGTCGTTTACGAATTTTTCTCAATTTAATCTCTCGTAAATGCCCAGTTGAGCAATTTATATCCTGTTCTTGCTGATAATTATGATTAATTTGTACTGGATGTGATCTACAGTGGAGTCGATAAGCATGGTGAAGTTTGTTATGTTTGTGATCTAAGCCATCTCCATAACGATTGAGCATTTTTTCTCGCAAGCTCGCAGCGGTGTGTTGTTGCTTTTCGGACATGATAATTTCCTTGCCAAGTTGGATAACAAAAAGCACGTTGGAACTTTCCATAACATCTCAACAGTGCTTGATTAAATTATAGTTGAAAAAAATACCTTGGCAGAATTTTTGATTAAAAATTACTCTGTTTTACGGTTGACTATTATTTGTTGACGTCGGAAGGGATGGTTATGCGGAGTAGAAAATCACCCAAAAAATCCCCGTTGGCGTTGCTTATCCACAGTGATTACTTTATAATCCGCGCGAAAACATAGGTGTATCTGTGAAAAATCGGCGAGGCTTGCAAGGTGCCCAGCGTTTGTTGATATGCCAGCTAAGCTTAACTGTGTTGTTTGCGGTGATTGCGATGCTGCTTTCAAGTGCAACAGCTGCAATGTCAGCGTTGTTAGGTGGGGTGGTCAGTATGGTGCCAACCGCTTACTTTGCAATAAAATTATTTCGGTATCAAGGCGCACGTGCAGCGCGTCAGATCGTTAACAGCTTCTATAAAGGTGAGGCATTGAAAATGATTTTGACGATAGTTTTGTTTGCACTGGTATTTAAATTTTTTAACATCATACCTTTGGTGTTTTTTGCTACATATATAGTGGCGCAAATGATGTTTTGGTTTGCTCCCTTGTTATTTAGATAATAATCACAGGTATTCATATTAATCAGGATAAGCAAATAAAGTGACTGAAATGGTATCGAGCACACATTACATTAAGCATCACCTTACTTACTTGACCTACAACGTCAAGACAATGAGCTTAGGCTCTGACGGTGGTTTTTGGACGTTAAATTTAGATACGTTATTCTTTTCAATTGTGTTAGGTGTCTTCGCACTCCTTTTTCTATATATGGGCGCACGTCGTGTATCGACTGGAGTTCCAGGCAAACTGCAGAATTTTGCCGAACTGATGTTGAGCTTTGCAGACAACCAAGTTAAAGACTGCTTTCATGGCAAAAACAATGTCATAGGGCCATTAGCCCTGACTGTATTTGTTTGGGTATTCCTGATGAATTTCATGGACATTGTGCCAGTAGATGTTTTGCCAGCATTAGGACAGCTTTTTGGAATACATTACTTAAAAGTTGTACCTACGAATGATCTGAATTTAACGTTTGCTATGTCGTTGTCAGTATTTTTCTTGATACTTTTTTACAGTCTTAAAGTAAAAGGTCTTAAAGGGTTTACCAAAGAGCTTACCTTACAGCCCTTTAATCATGTGCTGTTTATTCCATTCAACTTATTACTAGAGTTAGTGGGTTTAATTGCAAAACCAATTTCACTGGCATTACGTTTATTTGGTAACTTGTATGCCGGTGAATTGATTTTTATTTTGATAGCGTTGTTAACGCTAAATGCTAGCAGTTCATCTGTTGCGACTACTGCAACGTTGGGTGTGGCGCAGTTTTTGTTGTCGTTGGCCTGGTCTATTTTTCATATTCTGGTCATTACGCTACAAGCCTTTATTTTCATGGTGCTGACGATTGTGTATCTCAGTCTAGCCCACGAAGATCATTAACCAATTTTATTACCATTGTCCATTAAGGGGATTGATATGCAAGCTGCAAATTTAATAGCACAAGTACAAAGCATGACGGTTATAGCGGTCGCTTTGTTGATTGGATTAGGTGCGCTGGGTACTGCCATTGGTTTCGGATTGTTGGGCGGTAAATTTCTTGAAGGTTCAGCTCGTCAACCAGAAATGGTTCCTATGCTTCAAGTAAAAATGTTTATCGTTGCAGGTCTGTTAGATGCGGTAACCATGATTGGTGTAGGTATTGCGTTGTTCTTCACGTTTGCTAACCCATTCTTAAGCAATTTGGGTTCTTGATAACACGCAGGTTGCGGGCGCAAATGCGCCCCGATTGTTACAGGAGAAACGACATTGGATATCAATTTAACACTGGTTATACAAGTGCTGGTTTTCGGTGCATTTGTATTATTTACCATGAAATTTGTTTGGCCTCCGCTGGTTAAAGCGTTGGAAGAACGACAAGAAAAAATCGCTGATGGTCTTGCCGCAGCAGAACGTGGTCGTCGAGAGCTAGAGTTAGCACAGCATCGCGTCAAAGATGAGTTGAAGCAAGCTAAGGTAGAAGCTTCAGATATCATTGAAAAAGCGAATCGTCGCGCAGCGCAGATCATTGATGAAGCAAAAGAAGAGGCTCGTCAGGAAGCACAAAAATTAGCCAAAATTGCTGAGGAGCAGATTTCGCAAGAGGTAAATCGTGCGAAAGATACGCTTCGAAAGCAAGTTGCTACATTGGCTGTTGCAGGTGCTGAAAAGATTCTGATGCGCGAAATTGATGCCAAGACAAATCAGGCACTTATAGACAACTTGATTGCAGAGATTTGATATGTCAGACCACACTACAATCGCTAGACCTTACGCTAAAGCTATTTTTAACCATGCACTTGCAGCGAAGCATTTAGCTGAGTGGTCGATAATGCTGCACAATTTAGCTCAAGCAGTACTGCATCCTGATGTTGACTATTTTATTTGCAATCCAGCGACAACTGCGGCGTCACAGGTTCAATTGTTATTAGCCGTGTGTGCTAATGTCAAATCTGCCGACGAAAAGAAAATAATGGAAAACTTGGTGAATGTATTAGCAAACAATAAGCGATTATTAGTATTGCCTAGTATTTATGCTCAGTACGAGGCTTTGCGTGCTGAACAGGAAAAAACGTTGACCGTAAGTGTAAGTAGCTTTACAGAATTGACGAGCACCGAACAAAAGAACCTAATTGAGTCATTGAGCCAGCGTTTGCAACGTCAAGTTACGCTGGAAATAACTGTTGATAAATCACTGTTGGGTGGAGCGATTATTCACGCTGGTGATTTAGTCATTGATGGCTCGGTGCGAGGTAAATTAAATAAACTCGGCACTAGTTTGGCCGCGTAATTTAGAGGATACATTCCATGTCAGAACAAATAGCGTTAAATCCATCTGAAATCAGTGAATTGATCAGAAAAAAAATCGAACAATTTAGTGTTGTTTCAGAAGCCCGTAATGAAGGTACGATTGTAAGCTTGAAAGACGGTATCGTTCGCTTACATGGCCTGGCCGACGTCATGCAAGGTGAAATGATCGAATTTCCTGGCGGTATTTATGGCTTGGCGCTGAACTTGGAGCGCGACTCTGTTGGTGCGGTCATTATGGGCGACGCCAGTGGCCTATCTGAAGGCCAAAAAGGTAAGTGCACCGGTCGTATTTTAGAAGTTCCTGTAGGTCGTGGATTGTTAGGCCGTGTTGTTGATGCGTTGGGGAACCCTATTGATGGCAAAGGTCCTATTGAATCCGAAAAATTATCCCCTATTGAAAAAGTAGCTCCTGGCGTTATCGCGCGTAAATCAGTTGATCAACCCGTACAAACCGGTTTGAAAGCTATTGATGCGATGATTCCTGTTGGTCGTGGTCAGCGTGAATTAATCATTGGTGATAGACAAACCGGTAAAACAGCGATTGCTATTGATGCCATTATTAACCAAAAAGGCACTGGCGTTTTGTGCGTTTACGTAGCCATTGGACAAAAAGCATCGTCAGTTGCTTCTATCGTAAGAAAGCTTGAAGAGCATGGCGCATTAGAGCACACGATTGTTGTGGTTGCTGGTGCATCTGACTCTGCTGCATTACAGTTCCTTGCCCCTTATGCTGGTTGTGCAATGGGTGAATATTTTATGGAGCGTGGTGAAGATGCCTTGGTTGTCTATGATGATTTGACTAAACAAGCATGGGCTTATCGTCAAATTTCTCTATTACTACGACGTCCACCAGGTCGTGAAGCATATCCTGGGGATATTTTCTATTTGCATTCACGGTTATTAGAAAGAGCTGCACGTATTAACGCAGCTGAAGTTGAACGTTTGACT
>CAZZGV010000105.1:0-6915 GCA_964654255.1 uncultured Legionella sp.
TTTGCGATGCTTGTCGACATCATAATAGTTGATTCAGTGAGTTCCAGCTCTAATAGTTTTGTGGGTAGATTGGTTTTATTGATACGGGCTTTAAGCAACGGGATAAAATCTTTACTAAGGAATTGACGTGATGAAATATTTACCGATAATCTAAAATTTTTATGTCCACTGTTTAGCCAACTTGCAGCCTGTATACACGCTGAATTCAAGGCCCATTCGCCCAACCCAGTTATTAGCCCAATGTTTTCAGCAATAGGAATAAATACGTCTGGTAGTACAAGGCCGAGTCGTGGATTTTTCCATCGCATTAAGGCTTCCATACCAACAAATTTTCGTGGGTGTAGTCGGAAAACAGGTTGATAACACATATATATTTCATTATTACTGAGGGCTGACCGAAGGGCTGTTTCTATCTCAAACTGTTGTTTATTTTGGGTGTAGAATTCTTCAGTGTAATACTGGTAGTTATTGCGTCCGGATTTTTTGGCGTGATACATTGCCGTTTCGGCGCGTTGGATCAGTGTTTCTGTTGTTGTTCCAGACATAGGATGACAGGCTATTCCAATACTGCAGCTGATTTGGATATCATAGTTTAATAAATGGTAATTGCTTGAAAGTGTTGCTGATATTTTTTTCGCATAATATTCAGCGCCATCTTGAGTATGTATATCGTTAATAACGATCGCAAATTCATCGCCATTTAAACGGGCAATAAGATCATTTTTTTGCAAAGACGATTTAAGTCGCTCGGCGATTGCTTTTAGGAGCAAATCTCCAGTATGGTAGCCTAAATTATCATTTATTGATTTAAAATTGTCTATGTTAATAAATAGAAGGGCAAATTTAGTGTTGTTGTGTTGTGCATAATCAATTTTTTCTTGGATAATTTTTTCAAATTGTAAGCGATTTTCAACACCTGTTAGGGCGTCCAAGGACGATAACTTAGTGAGCTGATTGGTGGTTTCATATAGTTTTTTTTGTGCATCCACGATGTGTTGCATAGCCATTATTTTTGCAGCGAGTGTTGTTTCGCTAAATGGTTTTAATAAATAATAATCACCACCTGCTTTAATGCCTTGAGAAATATTATTATCATCCACGGAGCTGCTCAGAAAAATAATAGGAATCCATGTTTCACTGTTAATTTTACGTAGTTTTTTGGCACACTCGAACCCATCCATTCCTTGCATGACAACGTCCAAAATAATCAAGTCAGGCTGTTCTTGTTTGAAGAGTGCAATGGCTTGTTCGCCGTTTGAGACGCCCATTACTCTGTGCCCTAATTTCTCTAAGGATGCAAAAAGGATTGCGAGACTTGTTTCAGAGTCGCTTGCAACCAGAATTTTCATGTGTATCCCTGAATCAACAACTTTTTATTTAGTATAGTCAAAATTGTATAGTTTGGTGGTGGAGTCAATTTCTCGCTGTTATTGCAGCTACAAATAACATAAGTTGGCCCCGGTATTTTAATTACGGTTATAAACTAGAGGATTACTTCGGTAAATTTTAGTAATGTTTACTGTGTAGCACAATTAATTTGTAATGAAAGCTTGCAAAAATGTGTGGTATAATTTCGCTTTTTGTAGACGTGAGTACGACATGAATATAGAAGGCGTTTATCCTAAGGTCAGGGAAATCATAGCGGATGTGTTGGTGATTGATGAAGAAGAGGTGTCTCTAAATAGTCGCTTAATTGCTGATCTGGGTGCAGAGTCCATTGATTTTCTTGATTTAGTGTTTCAGTTAGAAAAAGAATTTGATATCAAAATTCCACGCGGTCAACTTGAAAAGAATGCGCGTGGGCATTTGGCAGAAGATGAATTTGAAAAAGGTGGGGTATTAACTACTGAGGGAATGGCAGCGTTAAAAAATTACCTTAGTGAAGTTCCCGCAGAGCATTTCAAAGCGAATATGAAAGTTAATGAAATTCCCATGTTATTCACGGTAGAAACATTTTGTAAATTGATTGTTGCTGCTGTTAATGAAAAAGTTTCGTCTGAAACTGTGGCTTGATGCGCTTTTTATTCGTAGACAGAATAGTGCAGTTATCCCCGGCAAAATTTGTCCGGGGCATAAAGCACATTACCCGAGATGATCCTTATCTTTGTTATGATGAAGAAAATAGATTGTGTTTTATTTCTTCTCTGATTGGTGAAGCCTTGGGGCAGCTTGCTGCCTGGAATATTATGGTTAGCAATGATTTTAAGCAGCGTCCAGTCGCTGGATTAACCTCTTGTGCACGACTGTATCGCCCAGCCTATGTGGGTGAGACGCTTTTGTTAGAGTCATTTATTGATCATCTTGATGAGTCAGCTGTGCAATATCATAGTATTGCACGTGTTAATGATGAGGTTATTTTTACCATAGATGGCGCATTGGGTCCTTTGTTGCCTATGGATGATTTTATTGCCCCTTCCATAGCACGACAGCAATTTGCAGAAATTGACCGGCCTGGTGACTGGCCTTGTGCTGCCTCGTCTGGCCATGAATTTGTTGCATGTGATAGCTCTTATAGGGCTGCGCCGATGTTATTTGACCGTATTCTTTCCAGTGAACCTGGTGTACAAATGTGTGCCGAAAAACGCATAACAAGGGCCGCATCTTATTTTCCCGATCATTTTCCGAACAAGCCTGTTTTACCGTTGACTGTATTGCTAGAGTGCAAGCTCAATTTGGCACGTGAATTCGTGGCTCGAGCTGGATTTAAAAAATCGTACCGTGTTCATGAAGTTCGTAAAATAAAAATGAAAGAGTTTGTTTATCCTGGTGATGTTCTGGTTTGTTATCTTTCTGTTAAAAAGCACGATGCTGATCAGCTGGTTTTATCTTATCGTAGTGAGGTTGATGGCAAACGTGTTTGTGTGTTGGAAGTGGTGTTGATATGAAAAAAAGACGAGTTGCGATTACAGGTTTAGGGATTGTTTGTCCTTTGGGTAATGATGTGAAGTCTACCTGGGATAACTTAATGGCTGGGCATTCTGGTATAGACACCATCAAACAGTTTGATGCAACTGCGTTTCCTACGTATATTGCTGCGGAAGTAAAGAATTTTACGCTATCAGAAATTGGTGTAAATAAACACCATCGCTACATGATGCCTTTTACAAGTTACGCATTAAGCGCTGCGGTGCAGGCATTTGATGATGCGGGTATCGCACCTACGATGGAATCTGCCCCTCGTTGGGGGGTGGTTGCCGGTAGTGGGATGATGACTGCTGATTTTGATTATTTGCAACGTTTCCAACAGGCCTGCGCGAAAAATGGTGGGGCAGATTGGACTGCTTTACAAGACAATGCTCGTGATTTTTACCAATTGAATGATTTTGGTAAAACTACCTCTAATTCTGGTTTGTCATTGTTGATTCAACATTTTGGTATTAGAGGGTATGCTAGTTCCGTGCATACGGCATGTGCTTCTGGAGGACAAGCTCTTGGAATGGCAATGCAAGTTATTCGCCGCGGCGATGCGGATTATATGTTGGCCGGTGGATTTGATTCGATGATTAACCCATTGGGGTTGTCTAGTTTTTGTTTGTTAGGGGCATTATCAAAGTATAACGATACCCCACAAACAGCAAGTCGTCCTTTTGATGGTACGCGTAACGGTTTTGTGTTGGGTGAGGGAGCTGCCTTCTTGATCTTAGAGGAATGGGAAAAAGCCAAAGCACGAGGCGCTCGTATTTATGCTGAACTTGCTGGTGAGGGCAACACCCTTAGCTCATACCGTATAACAGATTCTCATCCTAATGGCGATGGCGCTATTCAGGCGATTGAGCAAGCCTTACAAGATGCGGGAGTCGGTGCGGCAGATGTGGATTATATTAATGCTCATGGTACATCCACCAAAATGAATGATTTAAGTGAAACAAATGCTATTAAAGCTGTGTTTAATGAGCGAGCAAAGCAATTGCCTGTTAGCTCAACTAAAGGCCAGACAGGCCATTTGATTGCTGCAGCTGGTGCCTTAGAGGCCGTGCTGTCTGTGTTGTCTCTTCAACATGCGTGCATTCCAAAGACTGCTAATTTAACAACCCCTGATCCTGAGTGTGATTTAGATTACGTAGTTGATGGGCCACGTGAGAAATCGTTGGGTGTTGTCTTATCAAATTCGTTTGGTTTTGGTGGATCGAATAGTTGTTTGCTATTCAAACACTCTGAGTTTGGAGGACAAACGAATGAGTAATCGTGTTTTTATCACAGGTCTTAGTGCATTAACCGCATGTGGTTCAACCGCTGATGATACCTGGTCTGCTGTGATGGCGGGTGAGAGTGGGATTGGGGAAATTAAGCAATGGGATGTTTCTTCTTGGATGCACCGTTTAGGTGGTGAGATAAAAGATTTCCAACCTGCAAAAATGTTACCTGATCGTAAACTACTGAAAGTAATATCACGTCAAGATGTTATGGGGATTAATGCTGCTACACAAGCAGTAGAGCATAGTCAGTTAATTGGTTATCGTGACACGCTGGAAACTCCAGATGCGTTTAATGATAAAACAGCCGTTTATGTTGGTTCTCCAGGTAATAAGTATTACCAGCAATATGACTTTCTCCCTTTAGTTGCTAAAACAGAGGGTGATATGCAGCAATTTGCAGGACAGTTGTTTAGCGAAGTTCATCCCATGTGGTTGCTGCGGATTTTACCTAATAATGTTTTAGCTTATACGGGTATAACCTATGGTTTTAAAGGCCCAAATCAAAATATTGCTAACCATGCTGTGAGTGGTACGCAAGCGATGATTGAAGCTTATCATGCCATTAGAAATGGTCTTGCTGAGCGTGCTGTTGTGGTCGCGTATGATGTTCCGACTGAGCCACAGGCGTTGTTTTATTATGAAAAGCTTGGTGTAGTTAGTGCTCGTCATTTAAAACCATTTGATAAAGAGCATGATGGTACGTTGTTGGCGGAAGGTGCTGCTGCGATTGTATTAGAAAGTGAAGCAAGTGTACTCGCACGTAGTGCTACTTGCTACGGTGAAATCGCTGGTGGTTTGTCCGCCTCTGAAGCTGAAGGGCTATTTTCAATTGATGCTGAAGGTGCTCATTTGGCAACCTTATTAGACGAGTTGCTAGCCCAACAAACATTGACACCCGCTGATATCGGTTTGGTGGTTGCTCATGGAAATGGAAATACAAAATCAGACATTAGCGAAGCAAATGCGATTGGTCGTGTTTTTGGTGATTACTCTGTACCTGTTACGGCTTTCAAATGGGCAACTGGGCATACTATTTGTGCTTCTGGTATTTTAGATACGGTATTGGCTACTTACGCCTTGCGTAATAAGTGCGTTCCTGGGATTGCAAACCTTGAAACGCTGGCAACAGATTGCCAGGAATTAAATGCTACTCGTGAAAAAAGAGCATTAGAAAAGCCTTATGCAATGATGATTAGTCGTGGATATGCGAGCATTAATGCGTGTTTGTTAATCAAAAGCTGCGAGTGAAAACGGTTATCCATTTCGTTGTGGAGGGTTAATGCGTGACAGATTTATCGAATAAAATCAAAAATCTACCCGTAACTCTTGCCGGGCGATTTATTTATACCTGTTTGCCCTATCGTCGAAAAGTCGTCATGGCTAATATCGACCAAGTTTTTGGTGACACATTATCCTTGGCTGAAAAAAAACATTTAGCAACAGCGTTTTATTCGCATCTTGCAACCTCGATAAAAGAAATGATTCATCTGCGTTTTATGAGCGACCAAACCTTGCGTGAGAGCGTAGATGTGGTGGGGTACGAACGCTTGATGGAGGTCGCTGCACAAGGGCGTGGGGTTTTGGTGCTTACAGGTCATTTTGGTAGTTGGGAATTTGCACCCATTGGAGGTGTTGCCAATTTTAAGCAGTTCAAAGGACAATTCCATTTTATTCGTCGAACGTTAGGTAGCAAAACGTTAGAGCGTATTTTGTTTGGTCGTTATTACAGCGCCGGTTTGCGCGTCATTTCGAAAAAAAATTCCTTACAGCATGTGTGTGATGCATTAGAGCAAAATCATGCGGTTATTTTTGTGTTGGATCAGCATGCACATTTACAAAATCGCGACGGTGTGGCTGTTGAGTTTTTTGGAAAAAAAGCCGGTACTTATCGTAGTTTAGCGAGTTTTTCTCGTCATACTGGTGTGCCAGTTATACCTGCTGCAGGTTATCGTCTTAAAAATGGGCGTCATGTTTTAGAGTTCCATGAACCTATTCCTTGGCGGGATTACGATACAACACAAGAGTCTATTTATCGTAATACATTAGCTTACAATCAAGCACTAGAGCGGATTATTCTTGCTCATCCAGAGCAGTGGTTATGGTTGCATAAGCGCTGGAAACTATAACATTAGCCTCACGATGGTTCTCTAAGATTTCGATATTCCATCTGCGTCATTTTCTGATAATTACCGTTGCCAAAACTGGCGTGAAAATAATATGAGTAATGAGAAAATTTCCAAACGTCCGGCAATCATCGCAAACATCAATAACCATTTGCTGGGTAAATTAAGTTGATCAAAGGTTACGCTTATCGTGCCTATCCCGGCCCCAGCATTGGCGAGGCTGGCTGTTATTGCGGAAAAGGATGTAGTAAAATCATTGCCTAACGCCATAAAAATAACCATTAACGCCAAAAACAAAGCGATAAATACTGAAATAAAACCCCACATGGATTGTAAAATGGGCTCTGGCAAAATGTGTTTACCAAATTTAATCGAAATAATGGCATGGGGATGTAATAAGCGGCCCATTTCACGTTTGCCTTGTTTATAAATTAATAACGCTCGCAACACTTTAATTCCACCACTGGTTGAGGCCGCGCATCCACCAACAATGGCTAATAGCATGATCAAAATAGGGATATAGGTGGGCCATGTGCTGAAGGGGGCGGAAATAAATCCAGTTGTGGTTGCTAATGAAACGACATTAAATAAACTTT
>CAZZGV010000106.1:0-6914 GCA_964654255.1 uncultured Legionella sp.
GGTATCCCATTGCGTGAGCAAGAAATGCTCGCAGGTGTTGCGGTTGATGCTGTTTTTGATAGCGTTTCAGTTGCAACCACGTTTAAAGCCAAATTAGCCGAAAAAGGTGTAATTTTTTGTCCATTTTCTGAGGCTGTTCATAACCACCCTGATTTACTTCGTAAATATTTAGGGTCGGTTGTTTCTTATCGAGATAATTTTTATGCAGCATTAAATTCTGCGGTATTTAGCGATGGTTCGTTTGTGTATATTCCGAAAGGTGTGCGTTGTCCAATGGAGTTATCGACTTATTTTCGTATTAACGCGGCCTCTACCGGTCAATTTGAGCGCACATTGATTATTGCGGATACCGATAGTTATGTGTCTTATCTTGAAGGTTGTACGGCACCTAAACGTGATGAGAATCAATTGCATGCTGCTGTTGTGGAGTTGGTTGCATTAGACGGCGCGCAAATTAAATATTCCACTGTACAAAATTGGTATCCCGGCGATAAAGAGGGCAAAGGTGGTATTTATAATTTTGTGACCAAGCGCGGTGCCTGTCGCGGTAAGCGTTCAAAAATATCGTGGACTCAGATAGAAACTGGCTCAGCCATTACTTGGAAATATCCTAGCGTTATTTTACAAGGCGATGATTCTGTTGGTGAGTTTTATTCAGTCGCTGTGACGAATAATTTTCAACAGGCAGATACGGGCACTAAGATGATTCATTTGGGTAAAAATACCCGTTCGACCATTATTTCAAAAGGCATTAGTGCAGGGCGTTCGCATAATGCTTACCGCGGTTTAGTGCGTATCGCGCCAACGGCAGTCAATGCGCGTAATTATACGCAATGCGATTCTATGTTGATGGGTAGTGATTGCTCTGCGCATACGTTTCCTTATATTGAGGTCAAGCATCCATCAGCCCAAGTTGAGCACGAGGCTACCACTTCAAAAATCAGTGAAGATCAATTGTTTTACTGTCAGCAACGCGGTATCGGCATGGAAGATGCTGTATCAATGATAGTCAATGGGTTTTGCAAGCAGGTTTTGAAAGAGTTACCCATGGAATTCGCGGTGGAAGCCACCAAGTTATTAGGCATTAGTTTGGAAGGGGCGGTAGGCTAATATGTTAGATATTAAACAATTAAATGTTGAGATTGGCGGACAGTCAATTTTAAAAGGGATCGATCTCTATGTTCGACCCGGTGAGGTTCATGCCATTATGGGGCCCAATGGTTCAGGAAAAAGTACGCTTTCCAAAGTGCTATCTGGCCACCCATCGTATGAGGTTACAAGTGGTAGTATCACTTATTTAGGCAAGGATTTGCTGCCGCTGGCGCCTGAAGAGCGTGCACAAGCCGGCATATTTATGTCGTTTCAATACCCGGTAGAAATACCAGGTGTGACTAATATTAATTTTCTGAAAGCAGCGGTAAATGCGGTGCGTTTAGGTCAAGGTAAAAAATCGATGGATGCGATCGAATTTCTAAGTTTTATCCGTGAAAAATGTCGATTATTAGACATGGATGAAGGCTTTTTATATCGCAGTATTAATGAAGGTTTTTCTGGCGGTGAAAAAAAGCGCAATGAAATTTTGCAAATGGCTGCATTAGAGCCCAAGTTAGCTATCCTTGACGAAACGGATTCTGGTTTAGATATTGATGCGTTGCGAGTGATTTCTCAGGGTGTTAATGACATGCGGTCACCTGAGCGCTCCATTATTTTAGTGACCCATTACCAACGTTTATTGGATTACATCCAACCTGATTTTATTCATGTGTTAGCGGATGGTCGTATTGTTAAATCGGGTGATAAATCATTAGCGCTTGAATTGGAAGCTAAAGGCTATAGTTGGTTGGATGAAGCGGAGCAGGCATGAGCGAACTCTTGGATTTTTATGAGCAACAAGCTCGCGCTCGGTTTTCCAATCTACCTTGGCTTGCAAGCGCGCAGGAAAAGGCATTGGCTGATTTTGTGCGTATGGGATTCCCTGTTCGTCAATTAGAAGATTGGAAATACACGCTTGTTGATTCATTTTTACAACAGCAGTTTTTGACAGATGAACCTGATGTGTTGTCCCCGTCGGTCACTCCTGACGTAAACCCAGTTCCTGTCTCCACGGAGATAGCATTGTCGCTCATTAACGGTGTTGTTGTAGATGCGCATGCATCAAAAGCAAGTTTGCCTGCTGGCGTTGTAGTGCAATCTATGGCAGAGGCATTGGTTGAGCATGCGGATAAAATTAAACCTTATTTAGGTCAAATTTTAAAACAACAACATGGTTTTCATGCCTTGAATACAGCTATGTTGCATTATGGTGTATTTATTTATTTGCCAGCTGGCGTACGTTTGACAACGCCGATACTCCTTTCGCATTGGCAAGACAAAACAAACCATGCCGCACATATTCGCCATTTGGTGGTTGCAGAAGAGGGTAGCTCGGCGAGCATTATCGAAGATTATCACGGCAACGCTGACGTTAGCTATTTTACCAATACCATTACAGAGGTATGTTTAGCAGCTAATGCAACCGTGACGCATTATAAAATTCAGCGTGAAAGTTCTTTGGCGTATCATATTGGCCATGTAGCCGTCCAACAGGCAGCACATAGTCAATTTAACAGTCATTCATTTAGTATTGGTGGCAAATTGGTGCGTAGCGATATCACGATTGGTTTGCACGAGCCAGGTGCTCATTGCTTAATGAATGGCATTTATGCCCCTTCAGATAAGCAACATGTTGATCATCACACGGTCGTCACGCATGATGTGCCTGATTGCAGTAGTGAGCAAGATTATAAGGGTATTTTAAGTGGTCAGTCTCGCGCTGTGTTTAATGGCCGGGTTATTGTAGCCAAAGATGCTCAACACACATTGGCACAGCAACAAAATAAAAATTTATTACTATCAGCCAAGGCAGAAATCGACACCAAACCACAATTAGAAATTTTTGCAGATGATGTGGTTTGTACTCATGGTGCGACGGTGGGTCAGTTGGATGAAGAGGCTTTATTTTATTTGGCCGCGCGTGGTATAGGGCGTGCTGAGGCTAATCGTTATTTGGTTCAAGCGTTTGCGTCGGAAAATATGAAAAAAATAGCAAATCCTGAGCTGGCAGATTGGTTAAGTACGTTATTAAATCAGCAGTTAGGATGATGCTATGAGTAAAGAAAAATTCAATGTAGAGCGAATACGTCAGGATTTTCCAGTTCTGCATCAAACTGTACACGGTAGTCCGTTGGTTTATTTGGATAATGCCGCTACCACTCAAAAGCCAAAGGCTGTTATTGACGCTATTGCTCATTATTACAGTCATGACAATGCAAATGTACATCGTAGTGTGCATGCATTAGGCGCTAGAGCCACACAGCACTACGAAGCCGCTCGTGAAAAAGTACAGCGTTTTATTCATGCTAAATCGGCGCGTGAGTGTATTTTTGTGCGGGGCACAACAGAGGCCATTAATTTAGTCGCGCAAAGCTTCGTTGCCCCACGTATTTCGCCAGGTGAAGAAATATTAATAACGCATATGGAGCATCACTCTAATATTGTGCCTTGGCAGATGGTTTGTAAAAAAACCGGTGCTAAATTGGTGGTAGCACCAATTACAAGCAAGGGTGAAATCATACTCGATGAGTTTGAAAAAAAATTATCGAGCAATACTAAATTTGTTGCTATTAATTATGTTTCCAATGCATTAGGAACCATCAATCCAGTTAAGAAAATGATTGAAATGGCACACGCGCATGGCGCTATGGTGTTATTGGATGGTGCACAAGCTACTGCTCATCTTTCTATTGATGTGCAAGCGCTGGATTGTGATTTTTATGCGTTTTCAGGCCATAAAATGTACGGTCCTACCGGGATAGGCGTGTTGTGGGGCAAAGAAACATTATTAGATAGCATGCCGCCTTATCAGGGCGGTGGTGAAATGATTAGCTATGTGACTTTTGATGCTACGGAATATGCGCCGTTGCCATATAAATTTGAAGCAGGAACACCTAATATTGCCGGAGTGATAGGGCTTTCTGCCGCATTGGATTATTTATCATCGTTGGATATGGCAGTCGTTGCTGCTTATGAAGCTGACTTGTTAGCTTATGCAACAGATGCTATGCAATCAATGAAGGGCTTTAACATTATTGGTACCGCCAAGGATAAAGTCTCTATCATTGCGTTTGTTCATGAAACCATTCATGCCCATGATATCGGCACTATTCTTGACAGTGAAGGGATTGCCATTCGTAGTGGGCATCATTGTGCTATGCCATTGATGGATTTTTTTCAAGTAGCTGCGACCAGTAGGATATCGTTATCGTTTTATAATACAAAACATGAAATTGATGCATGTATGCGTGCACTAAACAAAGTGAATGAGGTGTTTTCTCGATGATGGATTTACGTGAGCTTTATCAGGAAGTCATTATTGATCATAACCGTGATCCACGTAATCATCGTGTGATTGAAAAGGCTACCAGCGAGGCACTAGGTTTTAATCCGTTGTGTGGTGATAAGTTGACGGTGTATTTAGATATTGCCAATGGTGTAATTCGTGACATTAGTTTTATGGGCTGTGGTTGTGCTATTTCCCAGGCGTCTGCTTCTTTAATGACAGAAGCGTTGTGTGGTATGACTGTTTTGAAAGCACAAGAGATATTTGAGCGTTTCCACCTTATGTTAACCAGTGATCAAGAGATTCCAGCGTTAGGCATAGATAAATTAACCGTTTTAGCTGGAGTACGATTATATCCAGTTCGGGTTAAATGCGCGACGCTTGCATGGCACACATTTGAAGCTGCCTTGAAGAAAGACAATGTCACGGTGACAACGGAGTAATGGTTTATGTTTGGCTTTAAAAAAAAACAAGATAATGACGCCTTAAAAGAGTCAGTGGTCTTGGCATTGAAAACTGTTTTTGATCCGGAAATTCCGGTCAATATTTATGATTTGGGTTTGATCTACGATATTGCCATCGATGAAGAGCAGCTAGTACATATTCAAATGACCCTGACGTCGCCAGGGTGTCCTGTGGCACAGACCTTTCCAGGTACTGTAGAGCAGGCGGTAAATCTGGTGAAAGGGGTAAATGATTGCACGGTTGAATTGGTATGGGAACCGCCCTGGACACAAGAGCGGATGAGTGAAGTAGCTCGCCTTGAATTAGGTATTTTTTATTGATATCTATAGTTGGTTGTCTGAGAAGGTGTGTTGTTATCTTCTGCATTATTGTTATGAAATAGAGAAAATGTATTTGCTGAGCGTTTGGTAGCAGAGCTTGGCGAAAAATGTTCTTTTGATTGTTGGTAAGCGATTAGCCACATGTCCTCTGTTATATCATTATTGTTTTTAAACGTTGCTTTGAGTTGATTGAGATTGGGTGCATTTTCGGCATTAGTAGCCTCAATTGCTGTGGTGATTGCTTGAAGATGAGAGAAGTCTATTCTGCTGATCACTTTAAATATGTTTGATGTTTCAAGACATTGAAGTGCCATTTTATCGCAAACCAAAACAAAATGTTGCTCTTTATAGCTCAGGTGCGCTATTTTGGGATTTTGCATGATTTTTTTAGTCACTGGGCAAATAATGAGCTCTAAGAGCTTTTCCATTGTATGTTTTTCATCGGCCTCGCATAGTGCCCTCATTTTTTTGAATGAAAAAGGGAAAGGTTCTTTTAGCAACGGTTTCTTAGTGGTGGGGGATATTCCGTTCTTTACAATGTATTCATCCTTATTATGATAATAATTTCGGTTATAAATTTGTAGATCACTTGCTATCACTGGGTCAACAAATTTGTCTAAAGATAAGCACTCTTCCATAATCTCCTCTAATGAGAGTTGGTATGTACCTACTACCTGCGCTAATTCTACTAATGCTTGCGAGTTATCGAAGGTAATGCCTGTGGCTTCAGAGTTCTCTAGGAATAGTTCACTTGGCTCATTATTAGAGGCTGCCTCTCTAGGAGAAAAGAGCCAGTCAAAAAAATTAATACTGGCATACAAAACCCCAGCGCCGGCAATCACTGCAAGAAGTGCTAGTGCTATTATGTGAGAAAAAGTGCTATAACTGCTAAAATACCGGCAATAATTATAGAATAAAGAATATACATAGTATGGACCTTTATTAACGCGTCGATTGTATGCGCAAAAAATTCTCGATAATGGTACAGTATGCTATTGTTTGTGTCAATTAGCAAATGGTTTGGTCATGCAGGGATTTTAAATGACTTTAGTTTGTTTTGTATAAGAGAGGAAATATATGATAGTTCCGGTGTGGCGACCATCTGCTGCTATTGATACCTTACGTAAGCGTTCTGAGCTTCTCGCAACGATTCGGTCTTTTTTTAATGCTCGTGGTTATCTTGAAGTTGAAACCCCTGCGATGGCACGTTTTGGCGTAACCGATGTGTATTTATCCAATATTAAGGCTGTGTTTAGAGGTCAGCCTTATTGTTTACAAACGTCACCAGAATATCACATGAAGCGGCTTTTAGCGGCAGGAAGTGGCCCTATTTTTCAACTAGCGCGTGTTTTTCGCGATGATGAATTGGGGCGTTGGCACAATCCTGAATTTACGTTGCTGGAATGGTATCAATTGGATATTGATCATCACCAATTAATGCAAGAAGTCGATGTGTTGCTTCAGCATGTATTAGTATGTGCCCCGATGATTAAAAAAAGCTATCGACAGGTGTTTCTGGATAGTTGTGGTATTGACCCGATGACGGCAACCATTGATATGTTGAAGAACACATTGGCGCGGTTTGATTTGCAGGGCGTGTTGGATATTGATGAGCAGGATCGTGACCAATATTTATTTTTATTAATGAGTCATGTCGTTGAACCGGCCTTGGCTCGCGAGTCATCGCCAGTTGCCGTCTATGGTTTTCCAGTTTCACAAGCCGCGCTGGCAAAAATCTGTGATGGTGATGC
>CAZZGV010000107.1:0-6829 GCA_964654255.1 uncultured Legionella sp.
GTGACCTCAACTGCCCTCATGCTCGTGTTGAAGCGTTGTTAAAACAGCGCGTTATTGAAACACAAAATGAGCTTCGTAGTGCGTCAATTGATAATGAACATACAAACTCATTACGGTTTAAAAGCTTGCGTATTCTTGATGCCATTCAACAACAAAGTGAATTGGGTACCAGTGGCAAACGGTTATTGCTTGAAGTGGTAACGCGTACGCCAGAGATGGTTTTCAATCCTGGTAATAAAGAGAATGCCCAGCGATATGAAAAATTGGCAAATGTTATAGAAATTAAATACCCGAAACTTCAAGCCTTAGCCTCGATGATCAAAGTCCTGGCAGGGGCTGCTCTTTATGTCTTAACGTTGGGTAAAGCTAAAGAAACGTTAACGAGTGGCATGGCCTCATTTAAGGCAGCTATTCATTCTGATACACGCGAATCTACGCAACAAAATATGAAAGCTCAAATTCAGGAAATACGCACTCATGTAGAGAATAGGGGTGAAGAGAGCGCAAAAGAAAACCCAGAAGCGTCAGAGGACGCCAGTGTGGGAAGCTGCCCGAGACACTAAGAAAATTTCTTTTTAATGTAGGTTTCTTGACAACCTTTGCAACTGGCGTGAAAAAGCGCATAATAATTACTTTTTTTCACCAATGAAATAGGTAACATGAAATCAACAGTTGAGAGATTATTAGAGCAGGCACTAAGTGCGCTGCAGCAATCCGGCATCCTTCCTCAGGATGTGGTTCTTGATATTCAAGTCGAACGCGCTAAAGATGCAAATCATGGCGATTATGCAACGAATATGGCATTGATATTAGCTAAACCTTGTGGACAATCGCCGCGTAAACTTGCCGAGTTATTAATCCAAGCAATGCCTGGGCATCCAATTCTTGAGCGCGTTGAAATTGCGGGCCCTGGATTTATTAATTTTTTTATAAAAAATACAGAGCGAGCTCAGATTATAGCAACTGTTTTAAAGGACGGTGAGCAATTTGGTCGTAGCAATCTTGGCGCTAGCCAACCTGTTTTATTGGAGTTTGTTTCGGCGAACCCAACAGGGCCGTTGCATGTGGGGCATGGCCGAAGTGCGGCATTTGGAGCAACGCTTGCTAATGTCTTAAAGGCTGCAGGGTATAATGTTAGTTGTGAGTATTATGTCAACGATGCTGGTCGGCAAATGAATATTTTGGCGGTTAGTGTATGGTTGCGTTACCTGATGTTAGCTGATGAGCCTGTTGTTTTTCCTGCCAATGGTTATCGTGGGGATTATGTGCACGCCATTGCTGAAGACGTGCTCGTTAAATACGGTCGTGACTATGTTCATAAATGGGTTGCAGTAACAGCTGATCTCCCACCTGATGAGCCGCAAGGTGGTGATAAAGAAAAATATATCGATGCACTCATTAAAAACGCGCAAAAATTGTTGGGTGATTCTGGATTTGCCTGTTTTCATCAACATGCTCTTGATTCTGTGTTGGCGGATATTAAAGATGATTTGACCGAATTTGGTGTTGATTTTGATTGTTGGTTTAGAGAGCAATCATTGTTTGATGATGGTTCAATCACCAAAGGCATACAAGCATTAAAAGACGCAGGCCATACTTACGAAGAAGCCGGTGCTTTATGGTTTCGTGCCACAGCATTTGGCGATGAAAAAGATCGTGTGTTAGTCAGAGCTAATGGCCAGACCACGTATTTTGCTTCAGATGTGGCGTATCATTGGAATAAATATGACCGAGGTTTTTCGCGTGTTATTGATATTTTTGGTGCGGACCACCATGGCTATTTAACGCGAATTAAAGCAGCAGTTAACGCATTGGGTCATGATGAGACGGCGCTCAATACGTTGTTGGTGCAATTTGCTATTTTGTACCGCGCAGGCGAGCGTGTACAAATGTCTACTCGCAGTGGTTCATTTGTAACGTTACGTGAATTGCGTGATGAAGTAGGCAATGATGCCGCGCGTTTTTTCTATGTTATGCGTAAGCCAGAGCAGCATATGGATTTTGATTTAGATCTAGCGAAGTCAGAGTCTAGTGATAATCCTGTTTATTATATTCAATATGCTCATGCGCGGATCAGCAGCGTACTTAAACAATTGCACGAGCGTGGTTTAAGTTGGGATGAGACGCTGGGCCTGGCGCATGTTGATTTGCTAGTAGAGCCACACGAATTAGCGCTGATTTCCTTGGTTGGCCGTTATCCCGAAGTGATTGAGATAGCTGCTAGTACGTGTGAACCGCATCAAATTGCTTATTATTTGCGAGAGTTAGCAAATGGGTTGCATAGCTATTACAATGCTATTCAACTTCTTTGTGAGCAAGATGAATTACGTTGCGCACGTTTATGTTTGTTAAAAGCAGTACGCCAAGTCTTGCGTAATGGTATACAATTGCTAGGTGTATCAGCCCCTGAGAGTATGTGATGGCCAAAAGCTATGGAAGGAAAAATTCAGCACCTCCTAAAGGTGGTTTTTTTAAACAACTATTCGTGGTGTTGGGATGTTTTCTTTTGGGTTATTTAAGCGCATCAATATTCGATTTTACCAGTGTAAGTGGTTGGGTTAACACCCAATTGGTTCAATATTCTGGGCAAGGAAAAACAAAAGCTATTCAGCAGGCGCAGTTGCCTAAGCCTAAATTTGAGTTTTATACGTTATTAGCCAGTGAGCACGCTCAAGCGAGCGCGCCACTGCCTAGCTCAACGCCTGCTGTTCCTGTAACGCAGGTCGTAGCACAAGTCCCATCACCAGCTAATGTACCTCAGGTAAAAAATCCCCCTGTATCGGTAGCTTTGGCTATTGAAGCACCACCAAAGGTTGTGCCTCCTCAGGTGGCTGCGATCAGTAAAGATGGTTATTTAGTTCAAATCGGTTCTTTTAAAAGCCGACAAGAAGCGGAACGCATGAAAGCATCATTGACTCTTAAAGGCTTTCTTGTCAATATCACACAGGCTACTCAGCAGCAGACCAATTGGTACCGAGTTGTGATAGGTCCATTTGCATCACGCTCACAGGCAGAAAAGGCACGAACGTCTCTTGCACGCAGCGAACGTATTGTGGGTATGATTCGTAAAATGGATGCTTGAAACTTGGTGCGATTTGGGCTCGAGCCCAATGAACTAGTTGGCTGAAATAAGTATAGGCGCTGTTAACCCAGTTAATATCTATCATCATCTTTTTCTTTTGTTGTAATTGATACACTAAAAACCAAAACAATCTGTTTTTACCTCGGCGTTTAAATTGCATCTGGGTCGTACGTCCGGAACCCTAGTATGCAGGAACATCTCACTAGCTTACGTCTGTCCTTAAGACATGGATGGCTGTGCAAAAAAAGGCCAAATATTTCGTTATGGTCATGATTTTTATCTTGTTTCTGTTTGTTTTTGGTGTTAGGATTTTTTTTCGTTTGTTAGGTGTAGCTGTTAAATATGGATAGATTTATAAAGCTAGGGATGGTCAGTGTCTTCTGTCTTGCTTTGATAGGATGTGCTTCAGTTGGCCCACGGCAAATCATGTATAATCGTAATGATTATAATGCAATTATTCGTGATACGGATGATCAGCAATTATTGTTAAATATCGTTCGTTTACGTTATTTAGAGCCAATAGGTTTTTTACAAATTAGTAACATTGCAGGTTCAACCTCCGTTTCATCTAATCTTGGTTTATCAGGGACCTGGACTCCTTTGATCAATGAAATAACTCAAAGTTTTTCACCCAGCGCAGGTGTGAGCTACTCTGAAAGCCCAACTGTTTCTTATATGCCGTTGAGCAGTGCAGACTTTATCAAACAATTAATGGCGCCTATCGCGTTGGAATCAGCTTATTTACTGGCCTTTGGCGGAATTAACGATAGTCTGCGTTTGTCTCGTATGATTTTTCAAAGTGTGGGTGATTATGATAATGCTGCGAGCAGCGCTAATACCAGAAAAATCACAGTACCAAATATGACTAATTTTAATAGACTATTAGAGCCTATTGAGTGGTTAGAGAGAAATGATGCATACAGATACTTCAAAGATGTGGAGGGTACTAGCGTCAAATTGGTCATGTATTTTAAAAAGAAATATTATCTTTCTCCTGCTGCCATGAAATTAAAGCGTTTATTGGGTGTTCCCAGTGACAGTATGAGCATTGTTTTCAGCCAGGCTCCAGACGTTAATGATAAAAGAGAAATTTTGGTGCAAACTCGTTCAATTCTTGGGACGCTGTTATTTTTATCTCATGCAGTAGAGGTTCCTGAATCGGATTTGAAAAAAGGAGTTGTAATCCAAAATAGATACCCAGATGGTCGCCCATACAACTGGGACAGCTTAATGAATGGATTATTGAAAGTGCATTGTTCCGAAGCGCGCCCGATGAGCAGTGCTTTTGTTAAAGTATATTACCGGGGGCATTGGTTCTATATTAGTGACGCGGATGCTGATTCAAAAATTACGTTTACTATTTTATCGCAATTAGTATCTATTGCTGCAGGAGCAAATACGGGTGACAGTAATGCGCCTGTATTTACCCTTCCTGTTGGGCCACCAGTACGCGGAGCACCTTAGGAGAATTTATGTTATATAACATTGCATCAAGAGCTACCTTTTTATTGGTGGTAGCACAACTTGGAATGGCTCATGCTGGTGAGAGTGGTGTAAGCCAGCGTAAGCCTTCTGGTACTTTTTATAATGGGACTTACATCAGTTTGGCGCTGAACCCGGTGTATCTATCATATAGTCAGTTGCAACTGTATGATGTGAGTACTGGAATTCCAATAACGCCTGCAACCCAAAGTTTTGATCCAAGTGTATTAGGTTTTGGAGCGAGTCTTGGCTATTCTTTAGTGGCAATTAACGTGCCTGCTAGATTTGAGGCAGAATATATTTATCTACCTAAGGTTAGTGCGAATTTTAATCCTGTATATAATGCCAGCGCCGACGCTAATTTTCCTATTCCTGATACAGTTGAGCAGGCTGGGATGAGCAGTAGTATTTCTAGCTCGACCTTAATGTTCAATGGACTGTATGATTTTGTTAATGACACCAGGTTTATCCCTTATTGTATGGGTGGGCTTGGTTTTACCTATACTTCTACGGAATCTCATGTCGCGAATTATGTCAATCTCGCCTTGCCTTCTGCATATTATAGACAGGGTAATACTAACATAGCATGGAATGTTGGTGTTGGCATGCGGGTAAAGGCAACTAAACGCCTCTTTGTTGATGTATTATATCGCTTTATGCGCCTAGGATCTGTTGACTGGGGTACATTAACATATCCAAATAGTATAGTTGGTTCTAATTCGTTTAATTTACGTGCAAACCAAGCCTATGGGAACATGTTGTCTTTTAAAGCAACATGGCAAGGATAGTTGTTTTGTCGAATAGTTTAAGCTAGACGTCAAGGGCATCTTTGCTAAAAAAATAATAATGTACAAGCGGCCTTTTTGTTGGCACTTTTCGTAAATTGTATGCTTGAGTGTTGCTACGATCTGAGTTCGGACGCCACTGTTTTGAGCAATGGATTGACAAAAGTCTCCTCTATGTACTATGTTTATTAAAAGCTTAAGCAATCAGGGATGTGTGGTGCAAGTGGACTGTAATTGTCGACATGTTGCAATAGCGATTGTTTTTTTAAGTCAACTTAAATTAAAAATGCATCCGGAAAAGACACCATTTTGGCCTGAATTGTGGGGCTCAGATTAAACAATGGCCATCAAGGTGTGCCGATATTTACGAAATTTATAAGTTGCTGTGTGAGTAAAAAGTTCCATCAGGTCAATAGAGAACCCAAACTATTGCCTCATGGTCTACAAAAAAGGGAGAAATGAATATGAAATTTTGCAAAATAGCCAGTGCCATAATAGTGAGCACGATTTTGACTAGCCCAGCCTTTGCTGTGAACACGAAAGATGACTGCATGAAATACTTTAGACCGGCAAAAGACGGATGCCGGGCAACGGTGAGAGATGCGATGAACAGTGCTGGAGTCAGCAATAAAACGCTCGAAAATAAACAGACGGATATATGCGCCAGGAAGTTAGAATCAAAGTACTATGGGTGTCTTAAAACCACGATACCCTCATCGGCAATTGACTGGAGTTGGGCTCCTGATCCCAGTGAGATCAATATGGAGAAAGTTCATCAAGAAAAAGTGAAAGCTGACCAAGAGAAAGCTGACCAAGAGAAAGCTGACAAAGAGAAAGCTGACAAAGAGAAAGCTGCTAAAGAGAAAGCTGACAAAGAGAAAGCTGACAAAGAGAAAGCTGACAAAGAGAAAGCTGACAAAGAGAAAGCTGCCCGGTTACGCGGTGCCCTTTATTAATATGTGTCTAACACAGATTAGCCACCGGGCCTGCTGCATCTAGCGGCTTTGATTAAGCGTCAAGTAACGACGGGAGCCATTAACAGCTCCCGTTATTTTAACGCTGATTTTTCTCATGTTGATTAAAAGCGTGGCATTTCAAAAATGCCGTTCTAAAGTAGCCGAGCGTTAGGTGTAAATGTTATTTGCTTTGCTTGTGATATTAAACAAAGGTTACCCTATGCTGGTGTATTAAATGGTTGCTTTATGCAAATTAACTCTATCACGCCAAGGGCTTTCTGCCACACAGCGTCATGGAAATAAACAAGGAGTGTAAATATGAGATGTTGCAAAATAGCTAGTTTATTCGTGGGATTTGCCGTTATGTCTGGGTCAATCTATGCGGGAAACGATGGCACCTGTTGGTCAACATATAGAAATAGTGACGATGCGTGCACCTTAGCAAAGAAAAATTGCACCGCAGCGGCTAAGAATGCTCTAGAAACTTGTCGTACCGTATCTAAAAAACCAGCCAAGCCTCCAGT